>NZ_JABDRI010000091.1 GCF_013041805.1 Lutibacter sp. | reverse complement strand
ATAACATAAATTCGTTCAAGTTCAATTGTTTTAGTATTAAATGTTTCGGTTTGAGCTTCGTTTTTATTGAGTTTAAAATAGCCAACAAGCTTATTATTTCGATAAGTAAAGTAAAAGTCAGAATTTTCATTTAGAAGCTCGGAGCTGATTTTCGCTTCACTAAATGCAGTATTTATATAATTACTAAAATCCTTAGGATTGTTATCTTTTTCAAAAGCATTAATAAATGTAGTTCTAGATATTTCTACAAGCTTTTTTAAGTTTTTAAGATTACATTTTTCAACAGATAAATTCATTAATAAAAAAATGTTTAATTTAGTGCAGCATTAATTTTTTGCATAAACTCTTCAATTTTTGAAGGCTCAAGCCATCTTGTTACAACCACAAGGTCATTTTCTTTATCAATAACAATAAAATTACCTCCAAAGCCTGCTGCATAAAAAATATTTTCTGAAAGGCCTTCCCAATGTCTCGGCCCTTTTTTATTTAACCACCATAAATAACCATAATTCACATTTGGTTTTGATGGAGTGATTGCTTTAGAAATCCATTCACTACTTAAAAGTCGCTTCCCTTTCCAAACACCATCATTTAAAAACAGCAATCCAAACCTTGCCATATCTTCTGTTGAAATAAAAAGTCCAGCTCCAGAATGTCCTCCTCCAGTAACTGATTTCATATTTATGCCATCTATTTCAGTCCAAGCATTGTCATATCCAAACCATCGCCAAGTTGAGGATGCTCCAATTTTGTCCATAATATTTTCTTTAAGTACTAGCGGAATTGGTTTTCTCCAAACATGAGTTAAAGCATAGGCTAGGACATTTACACGAACATCATTGTATTCCATGACTGTTCCTGGTTCATTAAGTTTTCTATATTTCCAATCGTCTAATCCGCCTTGACTCGGGGGTCTATCAGCCCAATCTTTACCTCCCCAAATTTCACCTGACCAATCTGAATTTTGTTGTAATAAATGTTTCCATGTAATTTTACTATTGTGATCACCTTCAAAAGTACCATCCCAAATAGAATTTGCAACTTTATTATTTTCATTTGCAATTAGGTTTTTATCATAAGCTATTCCCGCAACAGTAGATAAGAAACTTTTTGTAACACTAAATGTCATGTCTACTCTTTTAGTTTCTCCCCATTTAGAAATTATATAACCGTTTTTAATAATCATCCCTGCAGGACCACCACGCTTTTTAGTTGGACCAAGAACAGCATGAAAAGGTTCTTTTTCAAATCCTTTTAGAGTTGCAATTCTTAAATCTCTTGAACCACTATATTCATTAGATTCTGCGAATGCAATAGCCTCAGATAATTTATTTTCATTAGTTGCTAAAGATGAAGGTTTCTTCTCTTTCCAATCTTTATTAAGCTCGGGAAAATAATTAGTTTTTTGAGCGTTAGTTAACCCTGTGAAAATAAATAGAAATAGCGAAATAATAAGTTGCAAGTTTTTCATTTTGGTATGATGTTTAAAAAAAATTAAATTACAAATTTTAATTCAAATATCATTCAAGGAAAAAGTGTAATTTTATCTTATGCAATCACAACTTAAAATAGTATTGGTTCAATCCGATTTAGTTTGGCAGAATGCTGAACAAAACAGAATTCAATTCACAAAAAAAATTAATACAATTAAGGAGGATATAGATTTAATTGTTTTGCCCGAAATGTTTACTACTGGTTTTAGTATGACACCTTTTGAAATTTCAGAATCTATGCAAGGAAAAACCATAGGGTGGATGCAGAAAATTGCCTCAGAAAAAAATACAGCTATTGTAGGAAGTATTATTATTTCTGAAGATGGCAAATATTACAACCGATTTTTATTTGTGCATCCTTCAGGAAAGGTTGATGCATATGATAAAAGACATTTATTTACATTGGCAGGAGAAGATAAAATTTACACTTCAGGAACGAAAAAGTTGATTGTAGATTATAATGATTGGAAAATTTGTCCACTTATTTGTTACGATTTACGTTTCCCTGTTTGGGCAAGAAATACGGAAGATTACGATGTTCTGTTATACGTAGCAAATTGGCCAAAACCTAGAATTTCAGCCTGGGATTCGTTATTAAAAGCACGAGCAATTGAAAATATGAGTTACACCATTGGTGTAAATAGGGTTGGTGTTGATGCTAATAAATTAGAGTATAGCGGTCATTCTGTTGCCTATGATTGTTTAGGTAAAAAGCTAACCCATATTAAAACCAATCAAGAAGATATGGTAACAGTTACTTTATATAAAAAGCATTTAAAAGATTTTAGAGCTAAGTTAAATTTTTTAAATGATAAAGATACTTTTTTAATTAGTTAACTTTTAACGAATTGGATTTAACCATTTAAATTCATAATTAGTACTTGGAACCACAATGCGTTCTGTAATACGATACATTCTATCTGGTAATTTCATTAAATAATCTCTAGCTTTTTCCGCTTCAGCAGTTAAACCTGTAATTTTATCTATTTCCCAAATAGCGTTTAGTTTTTTAATAATATCAACATAATCAAATCCGGTATAAACACCAGCTCGTTGCGCTACTGTTGAAAATTGATCAAAAAGACTTCCTTTTTCACATCCAGAATGTCTTAAATGCATTGCTGGCATAACAATTTTATGTTTCATCATGTAGTGAAAAGCTAACATCATTTCACTTGGGTCGTAACTAAAAATTTGTTTTACAAATTCAGTATAAGCTAAATGATGGCGCATTTCATCACCAGCAATTATACGAGACATTTTTGCTAATAATTTATGTCCGTTTTTACGTGCAATTTTAGCGACGTTATTATGTGAAATATAGGTTGCTAATTCTTGAAAACTAGTATAAACAAAGTTTTTATAAGGGTCACGAGCTGTTCCAATATCCATTCCATCAGCAATTAAATGTTGTGTAGTAATTTCAACTTCACGCATATTTACTCTTCCTGATAGATATAAGTATTTGTTTAAGACATCGCCATGTCTATTTTCTTCGCCAGTCCAAGCGCGTATCCATTTTGCCCAGCCATTGTCTTTTTCTTCATTTCGGGGTCTTGAAATCCCATCAACATCCAATAACCATGATTCATAGGTTGGAAGCGCTTCTTCTGTAATAGTATCACCAACTAAAACAGTCCAAAAATCATCATCTAAATCTTTAGATAATTCTCTAATTTCTTTTACCTCTTCAATAAAATTTTCACTTTGAGAGTTTGGTAAAAAATCAGTTGGCTGCCAAATTTTTTCAGGTGCAATAAGAAATTTATCTACAAAAGTATCAATACTTTTTTCTAAGGTTAGCATAACTTCTAACCTAATATTATTTAATAACATGTTTTTGATTTTGTTTAGTAGTTTGCTAAGCTACTGCATTTTTTATAGTTTGCTCAACTTTTTCAAAAAGTTTAACAAATTCCATGGAATCTGCTTTTATGGCTTCATGAATTTCAAAAGTAAGATTTACCCCTATGCCTAAAGGAAACATTCCTTTTTTGTTTATTTTCCAACAGTTGTTGATGGTTACAGGAATAACATATGCAGAAGGAGCAAATTTGGTAAGCATTTTTAGTCCATTTTCAGAAAATCGTTTAGGTGTACCATCTTTACTTCGCGTACCTTCTGGAAAAATCACGGCGGTATATTTATTATCCTCTATGTATTTTCCAAATTTTTTGATAGCCGATAGAGATTGTCTGGAGTCTTTTCTGTCAATTAAAACTGAACCACCATGAGTTAAGTTGTAGGAGACAGCAGGAATTCCTTTGCCTAACTCAATTTTTGAAACAAACTTTGGATGTCTATTTTTAAAATAACAAGCCAGAGGACAAATATCATGCATACTTTGATGATTTGACACCACTATTAAAGGCACATTTTCTGGAATTTTATACTTGTTTATAAATGTTATCTTGGTACCTAAAAAATAGAGTAAATAGGTAAGTGTACAATTCATAAAATCTACAGCCTTTTTATGACCTTTGTAGTTTCCAATATTAAATCCAAGCCACTGAAGCGTTTGAAAAAACAACAGTAAAAAACCGTAAAACAGGTAAAATATAGAAGAAAGTATATACGAAAGAATTGTTTTCATAACTAAAAAAAGAATTCCCTAAGCGAATGGCTTAGGGAATTAAATTTATTTTGTAAACCACAAGTTCCAAGGAATCACAGCAAGAATTAAAAGTAATGCAATTCCGTAAAAAATAGTAATTGTTTTAAATTTTGCAACGTCAGTTGTTTTCTTTTTATGTTTAGAGAACCCAATTGTAATTAAAGCTATTGCAACAATAATTAGCAGTGGGTGTTCAACTAATGGTTTTCTTAGTTCACTATTTTTCATAACTTCTCCCATTCCCATACTTCTCATGCTTTCATAAAAAGCAGAATTATAATAAGCTAAAAACCCAATAATTAATTGAATATGTGAAGCAATTAAAGCAAATAAAGAAATTCGTAAATCTTTTGCGTTGAATTCTTTTTTTGATGTGAAACCGAGAAGAGCGTTTACAACCGCAATTATTAAAATAATTAATACAATGTAAGCCCAATAAGAATGAATCATTTTTATCATAATAGTTAGTTTTAAGTAGAATGCAAATGTAATAAATTAATGCCAATTTTATTTGGTAATAATTGTTCTCTTGAATATTATTTATTTAACTAAATAAATAATAAGTTTGTAGTTCATTAATTTTTTATAAAAAAATCGAATGGTAAAAAAATTATTTCATATTATTATTCTCTTTTTAGTTAGCGGAACGTTATATGCACAAACAATTCCTTCATACTATAACGGATTAGATTTCAATAAAACAGAGAATGATTTATTTTTAGAATTATCAGCAAGAATAATAGATACGCACGTTGGTATTCCCTATACAGGATCACCTGTTGATGTTTGGGATGCCTGCAAACTTGCAGATGAAGACCCAACCAATACAGCAAACGTAGTATTAATTTATGGGTTTGACGATACGGATGGTAATATTACAACGGATAGAACAAGAGATAAGAGTTTACAAGATACCGGAAGCGGTGAATCCGGTGTATGGAATAGAGAACATGTATTTGCAAAATCTTTAGCAAATCCAGGGTTAGTTGCTGAATCAGGTTTAGTGAGTCCTGGTTCAGACGTTCATAATTTGAGACCGGCAGATAGAGATCGAAATGGAGATAGGAGTAATAGGTTTTTCTCAGATGGAATTGGAGAAGCCTCTTATGTAACTAATAACGGAGGTTGGTATCCTGGAGATGAATGGAAAGGAGATGTAGCTCGCATTATAATGTATATGTATGTGCATTATCATGGAGATGGTTCTCAAAGTGCTGAAACCTCGTGTTTACCTTCAAATATTGGAATAGGAACTATAAATAGTTTAGATCCGAATATGATAGATTTATTTTTAGCTTGGAATGTTGATGATCCAGTTTCAGATTTTGAGGCGAATAGAAATGAAGTGCTTTCAGAAATTCAGATGAATAGAAACCCATTTATTGATAATCCATACTTAGCAACCCTAATTTGGGGAGGTAGAGAAGCAGAAGATAAATGGAATATGAATGACTCTTCTGATACAGAAGCGCCAACTGCGCCTATTAATTTAGTTGCTTCAAATATAACAGATGAGTCTTTTGATGTTAGCTGGACAGCTTCTACCGATAATACAGGAGTGTTTGATTATTTAATTTATGTAGATGGTGATTACGAGCAATCCACCTCTTCAACATCTTTTACAATTACAAACTTAAATCCGAATACAACGTATGCTTTAACCATTAAAGCACGAGATACATCTTCAAACCTATCAGATTTTAGTGCTGTTTTAACTGTAAAAACTTTAGAAGGTCCTAAAATTTTAGTATATGAAGATTTTGAGGACTGTGCGAATTCATTATTCTTTACTTTTAATGAAGAAAGTAACAAGAACTGGGAATGTAACGAATCTCAGTTTGGAGAAAATAATTCAGGTTCTTATACTATTAATGGTTACGAAGAAGATGTGTTGAGTAAAGATTGGCTGATTACAAAAAACCCAATTAATTTTGATACTGAAACTGGTGAGAAAATAAGTTTTTATACTGATGCAGCCTATGGAAACTCTCCTTTAGAATTGGTATATTCTAATAATTATGACGGAGTTAGTAATCCAATAGATTTTGAATGGTCTTCTGTTCCTAATATCACCATTCCAATTAAATCTAATACAAGTGGTACTGAAGAAATATTTAAATTTTCAGATGTCGATATAAGTACTATTGCAGGAACTGTTTATTTTGCTTTTAAATATTATTCCAATGGTGAACCAACCAGATGGACTGTTGACAGCTTTGAGGTTATTGCAGAGAATGACAACCCTGATTTCGATGGAGATGGAATTTTAAATGGGGATGACAATTGTCCAAATATTCCAAATCCTAATCAAGAAGATACAGATGGAGATGGAATAGGCGATGTTTGTGACTCAACACCAAATGGGGACAATGACAATGATGGTATTGATAATTTAATTGATAATTGTATAGATACTGCAAATCCAGATCAAGCAGATATTGATGGTGATGGAATAGGAGATGTTTGCGATGATGATAGTGATAATGATGGTGTATTAAACGATGTTGATAATTGCCCAGATATTGTAAACCCAAATCAAGAAGATACGGATAATGATGGAATAGGAGATGTTTGTGATACTGATGATGATAATGATGGAATTGATAATTCAGTTGATAATTGTATTGATATAGCAAATGCTGATCAAACTGATACTGATGGCGATGGACAAGGTGATGTTTGCGATGAAACACCAAATGGTGATGATGATAATGATGGAATTGACAATCTGTCGGACAATTGTCCAAATATTCCAAATCCAAATCAAGAAGATACTGATAATGATGGAATTGGAGATGTATGTGATACAACACCAAATGGAGACGATGACAATGATGGTATAGATAATGCAATTGACCAATGTCCGAATACAACTTCAGGTGTTGAAGTAAATGCTGTGGGAT
>NZ_JABDRI010000080.1 GCF_013041805.1 Lutibacter sp. | reverse complement strand
TAATAAGACTGTAATAAATTTCATTGGCACAAAGATAAAAAAATATTGATGCAATGGTGTTGCAAAGTCTTTTCTTAATTCCGATTGTATTCGGATTTTAGCGATGGCAAAGAAACAGCTCTTTTGTTTTTTTAAGCGTTGGTATTTCGCGTTGGCAAAAAATAAATGTGCTGTTTGCGCGTTGGCTTTTTTAGTTCAAATGTTGATGTTTAGAACGATTTTCCGCATTATGCACAACTCGTTATATCATTTAGAATTATAATGTTTATCACTCAAATTTTAGAGATAAACGTACTTTTGTGTTGTTTTTATCCGTTAACAATTACTCCTAAATAATTACCAGAAATCCAATTATCAATAAAATTAAACTTAGAAATTAGCAATTTTTCCGTGTAAGCATCATCAATACTTCAAATATAAAAAAAATCATTAAACCTATTAATGATAATAATCAGATTAGTTTAAAATCACTTTATTCCTTTAAAATTACGGCTTCAAATTTTTTAAATTAAAAAGCTAATTTCGTATTATTTAAATATCATTTTTATATATTTGAGTAACTATTTGTATAACAAATCAATCTTAAACTGAACACGTTTTTGAACACGATTTTGCAAATTTATAGCGCGGGAGCCCAGTAAAACCGTTTTTAAAATGGTCTAGGAGGAACTCATAACCCGAAGGTTATAAATCCAGTCCAAAATACAATACCAATGCAACCTTGAACCTTTTTAGGCTGATTTTTTTTATATTACTGGAAAGTAATTACATTTGATACTTTTGTAAACTCATAGAGTTCTCAAATTTTTGAATAGAGAGTAAATTAATTAAGTTTAAAAAATATATAACTATTGAAACCATAGATATGAAAAAAGTAAATTACTATTTGTTAAGTTTTATGATAATAGGAATGAGTATATTATCCTGTAAAACAAAAAATAAAGAATCAGATCAAGCAGTCAAATCAGATGTTTGGGAAGTAGATTTTTTAGACAATTTTGATACTTTTAATCCGGAAAACTGGCAAGATCAGCGTATTTGGGTAAATAATGAAAAACAAAGTTATGTGCCCAATGGAGAATTTGGAACGCGAGAAGTAAGTAATGGAACATTAAAAATAAAAGTAATTAAAATTGCAGAAAAACGCGAAAGTGATAATCTAGATAAGTTTGGTAAACAACAACCAAGTACAGAATACGTTGCTGGTAGAATTGCATCAAAAAATCGTAAAGAATTTGTGAAGGGTAAATGGACTGCTAAATTAAAATTATCAGGAAGTGGAGAAGCTAGTATGTTTCCTGCGTGGTGGTTATTAGGCGCTCAAAACAACGAGTCTCCTGTGCAAGAAGAAGATGAAACAGTTTGTTGGCCATTAACGGGATCTGGAGAGATTGATATTTTTGAACATCACGGAGACGGAGATAAAGATCATTATACAACAGGAGCTATTAAAAATTTAGGAGAATGTGATAAAGGTGATTGGTGGAGTTTGCGTACTAATATTCCTGCCAAATTAACTGAATATCACGAGTACTCTGTGGAATGGGAAGGTAGCGACTTGGTTTATGGCCTTGATGGTAAAGAAGTATATCGTAATGTTGGAGAGGGCGATAATTATCCTGAGCCTATGTTTGCTATTTTAAACTTTGCTAAAATTACAGATTCACCTATGGAAGGCGAATGGGTTATGGAAGTGGATTGGGTAAAACATGAATATAGAAAATAACACTCTAAGTCAATATCGAAGAATTATTATTCCAAAATCAACCTAAAGCAACCCTTTACGGCTTGCGTAAAAATAAAATGATACAACTAAATTCAAGTACTTTAAACAAAATTATATTAATTAGCTTCTTTTTTTATGCGCTAAGTTCATGTCAGAAACCGCTTGAAAAATTAGTGACTGAGGATACTATTATAGAAAAAAAAGTAGATTCACTTTTGTCACTAATGACTTTAGAGGAAAAAATTGGGCAAATGTCACAAGTACGTCATTTTAGCGATATAACCGATGAAGATATTGCAACTAAATTTATTGGATCTGTTATTCATACGCAAGGACCAACGCCAGGAAAAGATGCCGAAGAATGGCAAGCAAGGTTTATAACTTTGCAAAAGAAAGCCTTATCTACTAGGTTAGGAATTCCGCTACTTTTTGGAGTAGATGCTGTACACGGACAAAATACTTTTGAAGGCGCTACTATTTTTCCGCATAATATAGGAATGGGCGCTACTCATAATTCTAAATTAGTTCAAGAAGCTGCTGAAATTACTGCAATTGAAACTCAGGCTACCGGATTTAATTGGACATTTTCTCCGTGCATTGCAATTCCGTATAATGAAAAATGGGGAAGAGTTTATGAAGCGTTTTCTGAAAGTACAGAATTAACAGAAGAGATGGCAATAGCTTCCGTAAAAGGTCATCAAGGAAAATTAAGTGACAGTAGTACTGTAATGGCAACTGCGAAACATTATATAGGAGACGGCTCAACAGACTTTGGTATTGAAGGTGGAAATACTTCCTTGAATTTAAAAGAAGTTTCTGAACGGTTACTACCTCCATACCGAGCTGCTGTAAAAGCAGGAGTAGGATCTATTATGGTATCATTCAATGCGATGTCAAACAAGGCTATGCACGCACATAAAGAATTAATAACTGATACGTTAAAAACAAGTATGGGTTTTGATGGTATTGTTGTTACTGACTGGAAAGGATATTCTAGATTTGGTAAAAATGATATTATAAATGCTGGAGTTGATATGGTTATGGCTGTTGATGGAGATTTAGCGTTTTTCCAAAATGGACTAAAAAAAGGAATTGATAGCGAATATGTAGCTATGGAAAGAGTTAATGATGCTGTTAAAAGAATTTTACGTCAAAAATTTAGATTGGGATTGTTTAAAAACCCCTTTCCTAATGCTAGCCTTATACAACAAATTGGAAGCTCAGAACATAGAGCAAAAGCACGTCAAGCAGTAAGAGAATCATTGGTGCTATTGAAAAATCAAGACAAGGTTTTACCTATTGATAAAAGCGCAAAGAAAATAGTTGTGGTTGGTGAACATGCTAATAATTCTGGATTACAATCTGGGGGTTGGACTATTGCTTGGCAAGGAGTAAAGCAAAACTATAAAGGAGCCACTACTATTTTAGATGGTATTAAAAAAATAGCGAAAGGAGATGTAGTTTACGATATGGATGCAACTGGTAATCATTTAGATGCTGATGTTGCAATAATAGTCGTTGGAGAAACACCTTATGCAGAAGTCTTCGGTGATATTGGAGATGGAAATGGTACTTACAAATTGAGCTTGTCTGAAAAACATAAAAGCTATATTCAAAACTATTCAAATAAAGGTATAGATGTAATTGTTGTATTAATCTCAGGAAGGCCTTTGGTTGTTACCCCTGAAATAGTACAAACGGATGCTTTTGTTGCGGCTTGGCTGCCAGGATCTGAAGGAGATGGAATTGCAGAAGTTTTATTTGGAGATTTTAATTTTACAGGTAAATTACCTCACTCTTGGCCAAAATATGAAAAAGACTTTGAAGGTACATATGGGCCTAATTTTTGGAACAATACGATAACTCCTTTATACGAATTTGGATATGGGCTTACCTACTAAATAGTTGTTTTTATTTGAATTTTCAAGTATTAATTAGACATCCTTTTTTATTTTAAGATGATAATTATAGAGTCTAAAATTGTTCGTATGATTTCATGAAATCTTCAGCAAAAATAGTTCTTAAATACACTATTAATTCTTCCGCATTTTCTTTTGTGAACACCAATGGTGGTTTTATTTTTATCACATTATGAGCAGGACCATCAATACTCATTAGTATTCCAAAATCTTTCATTCGGTTTACCAAATAGTCTGTTTGTAATGATAATGGGTTCAAATGAGCATCGACCAATTCAATCCCAAGAAATAGTCCTTGTCCACGCACATCTCCAACAATAGGAAATTTTTTAGAAATTTGTTTTAATTCCGATTTTAGAAATTCTCCAACGATTAAAGCATTTTTTTGTAATTTTTCTCGTTTAACAGTTTTTAAAACTTCAGTACCAATGGCGCAAGAAACTGGATTGCCCCCAAAAGTGTTAAAATATTCCATACCATTCGCAAATTTATCAGCTACTTCTTGCGTGCAAGCTACTGCAGCTATGGGATGCCCATTCCCTAAAGGTTTACCAATTGTAACAATATCTGGTATAACATTATGAAGCTGAAAACCCCAAAACGTTTTTCCCATTCTACCACAACCCGTTTGAACTTCATCTGTAATACATATCCCACCGGCTTTTCTCACTAAGTCAAACGATTTTGACAAAAAGCCTTCTGGTAATTCTACTTGTCCGCCGCAACTAATTATTGGTTCAATGATGAAACCTCCTACATTTCTTCCTTTTTTCTGAATATTCGTAATTAGCTGTTCTACTTCATTAGCATATTTTACTCCAGTATTTGTTCCTCTATATTTTCCTCTAAAAGCATCGGGTAATGGAAAAATATGAGTGTGCTCAGGTGCACCCTTCCCTCCTTTTCCATCAAATTTATAGGAACTAATATCTATACACATATTGGTATTGCCGTGATATCCAACTTCAGAAGCTATGATATCTATTTGACCTGTAGCAGCTTTTACCATTCTAATGGCTAATTCATTCGCTTCACTTCCTGAATTTACAAAATGAAGCACGTTTAATTCAGAAGGCAACGTTTCAATTAACTCTTTAGCAAGTTTATTAATATTTTCATGTAAATACCTTGAATTTGTATTGATTAATGCCATTTGCGCTTGTCCAGCTTTGACTACTGAGTAATTTTCATGACCCACATGCGCTACATTATTAACGGTATCTAAGTACTTTTTCCCATACTGATCCATTAGATACTGACCTGCACCACGTACCATTTTAATTGGTTGATGATAATGTAAGCGTAAGCTTTTTCCTATATGTTGTTGTCTGTATGCGATAATTTCATCATTAGAAATAGCTTCTGTTTGTTGAAGTTCTTTTTGTTTAAATAAATGATTTGGATTTGGACAAATACTTTTCCAAATGGCTTTTTGATGATTAAACGCAACACCAGGAAAATCAATTCTATAATTTAATAACGACAATATCACTTGAAAATGTAAATGAGGAACCCAATTACCATTTTCTTCTTTTTTTCCTAAATAGCCAATACACTCTCCTTTTTTAATTTTGTCTCCATTTTTTTTATGTGTAACACTTTCAATACTTAAATGACCATATATTGTATAAAATACAAAATCTTCAACGTTGTGCTTTAAAATAATTAGACCTCCATATAATTTGTTTCCCGCATTGTTATAAGAAACTACAACTTCCCCATTAAATAACGCGTGAACCGGAGTATGATTTGGAAGCCAAAAATCGATTCCTAAATGTATCGTACGACTTTCTCTTCCGCTATTTCCAATTTTATCAAATTCAGTTGAAGTGTATAACGGACGAGGTTCTAAATAACCTCCAGCTAATATTTTTGATGGATATTTTGATTGTAATTTATTGATTTTATATTCGAAATATTCCAAATCGTTAAAATCATTAAAATGCCCAATCCAATTACTAGAAACACTTAAATCTAATGGATAGATGGATTCTTTTTTAACAGTTGGAAATAATTCAGTTAAACTAAAATGATTGTTAGCTGCCCAATTAGAAAACTTAGATTCATTAGGGTGTGCAGAAAAACCACAAGCTTCTCTAAAACTATAATAAGCAAAATCGGGACTGACTTTATGCCATTTTTTAAGAACTTTCCAAGCTGGTTTTTCACTAACTTGTAAATATATATTGTCGGGTTCTTCAATTTTATTCATTGCAGATTTTGTTACCGAAATAACCAAACGCATGGCAATAGCATTATATAAATGAACTAGTTCACACTCTTGTAAAGGAAATTTAGAATGATACCCTTTAACAATTGGTAAGGCCGCATCTAATGGCTCTTTATGATGCATAATTGCGTAGGAACAAACAACCGCCAAATCATTAATAATTTGAGTGTAAATAGCATCACCGTAATCAATAATTGCTTTCACTTTTGGATACACTAATTCGCTAGTTACAATGATATTATTTTCATTTACATCGTTATGTACAACAGATTTTCTAAGGTTTTTATATGAAAATAGGGAAGATTCAAATCTTTTTTGAAAAAAAGAAATAATTTCTTTTTCCTTATCCTCAAATAAATGTAGATAAGATTTTGTCCAAATTGATTGTGCAATATCCCAATCTAGTTCACGATAGGATTCTTCGTGCTCAAAACCTTTTAAAGAATCTGTTAACTGTCCACATTGTTCTCCCAAACTAAAGCGTAAATCATTCAATTGAGGGTTAACATCATTCCAAATTCTTCCCGAAACCCAAGTTAATAATCTAACTTTTCGTTCGCTCCCAAAATCATCCGTAATTTCTGAAATACAATTTCCATTTACATCTTGTACAATTTTAGGAACTATAAGATTTGAATTATTCTTTTGCGTGTACTGAATTAAATTTTGTTGAAAATCTAAATAGTTGTCATTCTCCTCTGGACGAGAAATTTTGAGAACATAACCATCACAATTTTTAGTTTTAACACGAAAATTAAAATCAATTTCTCCTGGAAGTTTAGATACTACACCTTTTATTTTATACTTTTCTAAAAGGATTTCTTCTGCAAGTTTAACGCTTATTTTTAGATTATTGTAAATCATAAATGCTTGGCAACTAAATGTAAAATATTAATAAACGCTTAAAATTAATTAATTTTGATTTAGAAAAATTATCTAAACTCTTATTATTTAAAAAAATATACATTTTCATTATTTTTTAGAATATAAAGCACAAAAGTTGGTACTTTTAAAAAGAATAATAAAATTTGATGAGTCTTCATTTTATTATACTATTTTTAAAAAAGGAAATATCATATTTGAATTATGGCACAAGAAATTGAACGAAAATTTTTGGTAATAAATAATGATTTTAAAAAAGATTCATTCAACAAAACTAAAATTGTACAAGGTTTTTTATCAACTGTTCCAGAGAGAACGGTACGTATAAGAATTAAAGAGAATAAAGGTTTTATTACAGTAAAAGGGATAGGAAATAAATCTGGTACAACTCGTTATGAATGGGAAAAAGAAATATCGATTGAGGATGCAACAGATTTATTAAAAATTAGTGAACCAGGCGTAATTGATAAAACACGTTTTAATATAAAATCCGGTAAGCATATTTTTGAAATAGATGAATTTTACGGTGAAAATGAAGGTTTAATTGTTGCCGAAGTAGAATTAAATGCTGAAGATGAGTATTTTGAAAAACCATCTTGGCTAGGAGAAGAAGTTACTGGGCAGGCAAAGTATTACAACTCAATGCTCATGAAAAACCCATTTAAAAATTGGTGATTTTTTAAAACAAAAACTGTAAGAAAGCAAATCTTTGGAAAGATTTGATGTATGAGAGATGAAAAACTATAGAATGATGAAAATTCCTATAAGAAAGAAATCAAAATTTGAAAGTTTTTAATGTTAATTGCTGGTCCTTTAACAATTTGGTGTAGAATTCGATTTAATCACCCTATTATGAGCTTAGCCTTTCCTGTTGCAATGCTTATTGAACATGTATATACGCTCCCATTTAATAGTAAACCTGCATTATTGCTTGGATAGCATCAATTATTATGGTGATGACATATTTTAAATGGTTGGGAATTACACCAAATGGATTGTTCTAAAATTGTGACTAATTTTCATATACATTACATCATTAACTAAAATAGGAATTGCTTCAGGTACCTATTTTTTGATCACATTATCAGCGATTTAACATTTAAAACTATTTCTGATTTTTAAAAAATAAAATCATTAAAAATTATAAAAATAAATTATATTTGTTTGGATTTTAAAGTTAAAGCCTATGCGTATATAAATTTATTATTCCTCAAAAAAGTATCACAAGCTTATTAAGCTAATTCGTTGGTGATACGCTAATAATTTATATACAATTAAACTTAATAAAACTTTAAAATATGAAAACAATCGTTTCGTTTACCTTCTTCTTTTTTATTAGTATTAACTTTTCTGGAATGAATAATTCAATTTACCAGCAAGATAAAAATACAATAACTGCAACTTTTAACGGAGTTACAGAAGATGAAATGTTTCAATTTACCGATTCTGAAAACAATAGTATCTTATTTTACAGAATGAGCGATGAAATTGAAATTAGTTTATATGATGATGAACTAATTGGACTCACTTTTAAAATAACTTGGAAAGAGGAAGAAATTGATGAATATGATGAAGAGGGAGAAGCAACAGGACAAATGTTAGTTGTAAAAAATATTATAAAGCTCGAAAAAATTAATTAAAAAAAATAGAGAAGGCTAAACATAATTTGATTTAGCCTTTTTCTATAAATATTGAATTTTTAACTAAATTCGTCCAGAAATCAAGAAAAACATGGAAGAAATAGAAAATATTGAATTAAAATACTTAGACCTTGATGATTATCAAGAATTAAAAAAAGCAATGATAGACTCTTACACCACTATGCCAAATTCATATTGGAAAGAGCATCAAATAAAAACGTTAATTGATCGATTTCCTGAAGGGCAAGTTGTTATTAAAGTGAATAATCAAATTGCGGGTGTTGCACTGTCACTAATTGTTGACTATCATGAGTTTGAAGATGAACATAACTACGAAAAAATAACGGGTAACTATAGCTTTGATACACACTCAAATGATGGAAATGTTTTATACGGAATTGACATTTTTATTATACCAGAATTTAGAGGATTACGATTAGGTAGAAGACTTTATGATTACAGAAAAGAACTTTGTGAACGCTTAAATTTAAAAGGTGTAGCTTTTGGTGGTAGAATACCAAATTATCATAAATATGCAGATAAACTAACTCCAAAAGAATACATCAACAAAGTTAGAAGTAGAGAAATTCACGATCCTGTTTTAAATTTTCAAATTTCAAATGATTTTCACCCTGCGAAAATATTGAAAGGATATCTTGAAGGCGATAAAGCTTCCAATGAATTTGCTGTACTTCTAGAATGGGATAACATTTATTATGAAAAGCCAACTAAAAAAGCCGCAACAATAAAAAAAATAGTACGCTTGGGGTTAATTCAATGGCAAATGAGGCCTTACAAAGATTTAGAAGAGCTTATGCAGCAAGTCGAATTTTTTGTTGATGCTGTGTCTGGTTATCGTTCAGATTTTGCGTTGTTCCCAGAGTTTTTCAATGCTCCTTTAATGGCGAAAAACAACCATTTATCAGAAGCTGAAGCCATTAGAGAGTTAGCATCCTTCACAGAGAAAATTGTTGAATTATTTTCAAAATTAGCTATTTCATATAACATTAATATCATTTCTGGAAGTATGCCAGAAATTGTTGATGGTAAACTTTATAATGTTGGATACTTATGTAAAAGAGATGGTTCAACAGAACGTTACGAAAAATTACACGTTACACCCGATGAAGCTAAAGTTTGGGGGTTACAAGGAGGTAATTCCTTAAAAACTTTTGATACTGATTGCGGGAAAATTGGCGTCTTAATTTGCTATGATTCTGAATTCCCTGAATTAAGTAGAATATTAGCTGATGAAGGAATGGATATTTTATTTGTACCGTTTTTAACCGATACTCAAAATGGATATTCAAGAGTTAGACATTGCTCACAAGCTAGAGCCATTGAAAACGAATGTTATGTTGCTATTTCAGGTAGTGTTGGGAATTTACCAAAAGTTCAAAATATGGATATTCAATATGCACAATCTATGGTTTTTACACCGTGTGATTTTTCTTTTCCAACAAATGGTATTAAAGCTGAAGCTACGCCAAATAATGAAATGATTTTAATTGCTGATGTTGATATTTCACTGTTAAGAGAACTAAATCAATTTGGAAGTGTTCGAAATCTAAAAGATCGAAGAACAGACCTTTTTGAATTGAGAAAAAAATAATCAATTTTAAAATTGGTTATTAGAATATAAAAATAAGATTAAAGCGCATGTCTACTTTAAACAAAATTCTTGCTAAGTTGCTTTTAAGGAAAAATTAAAACATATAGTATTTTAAATTTCACTTCGTCATAAAAATTTATTTTTTTGAATATCGTAGTATTTTGATTGTATTAAGAGTTTCTTTTAATATTTAACCATATAAAACAAGCAATAATTCAGCATATACACATTTATTCTTTATTTAAACATAAATTATAAATAGTTTATGAAAAATAGTTTTAAACTATATTTTATTAAAATTTTAACTGGTTTTAATATAAAATATTTAAAATAATAACTTTTCTATTTGCGATTTTTGCAAAGCATAAACCGTCGCGTAAATAAAGATCCATTAGTTAAATTGGCTTCTGTATATTTAAAAATGAAAATAAATAATAAAAAAGTAATTTGGACATCGTATAATATAAGTTCAGAAAATGATAATTTTTATCCTTTTGTTAATTTTGCAGCCGTTATTTTACTTAAGATTTTCAAGAAAGTAAAAAATAATTACAAAAAAATAGATACATGAAATTAACATTATTTGACAAAGTTTGGGATTCACACGTTGTTCGTAAAATTGAAGACGGACCAGATGTGCTGTTTATTGACAGACATTTAATTCATGAGGTTACAAGTCCTGTAGCTTTTTTAGGGTTAAAAAGTCGAAATAATAGCGTTTTATTTCCAAATAGAACTTTTGCTACAGCAGATCATAACACACCAACTATAAACCAACATTTACCTGTTGAAGATCCACTTTCAGCGAATCAGCTAAAAGCCTTAGAAGAAAATTCTGCCGAATGGGGAATTTCTCACTGGGGATTAGGACATCAACAAAATGGAATTGTACACGTTGTAGGTCCAGAATACGGAATTACATTGCCGGGTGCAACCATAGTTTGTGGTGATTCACATACATCAACACATGGCGCTTTTGGTGCTATTGCTTTTGGTATTGGTACTTCAGAAGTTGAAATGGTGCTTTCATCTCAATGTATTATGCAACCTAAGCCAAAAAAAATGCGTATCAACGTAAACGGAGAGCTTGGAGCAGGAGTAACACCTAAAGATGTTGCATTGTTTATCATTTCAAAATTAACAACCTCAGGAGCAACTGGTTATTTTGTTGAATATGCTGGTGATGTGTTTAGAAATATGACCATGGAAGGTCGTATGACCGTTTGTAATTTAAGTATTGAAATGGGAGCTCGTGGAGGTTTAATTGCTCCAGATGAAAAAACATTTGAATATGTACAAGGAAGACAATTTGCACCAAAAGGAGCAGGTTGGGATAAAGCAATGGCTTATTGGGAAACATTAAGTACTGATGAAGATGCTATTTTTGATAAAGAATTGACTTTTAGTGCTGATGAAATTGAACCAATGATTACCTATGGAACCAATCCAGGTATGGGTACTGGTATTTCTAACAACATTCCAACCGCTGATCAAGTTGAAGGTGGAGCTGCAACCTATAAAAAATCACTTGATTATATGGGCTTTTCTGAAGGAGAATCTATGATTGGTAAACCTGTTGATTATGTATTTATTGGAAGTTGTACCAATGGTAGAATTGAAGATTTTAGAGCATTTGCATCTATTGTAAAAGGACGTAAAAAAGCAGCTAATATTACAGCTTGGTTAGTGCCTGGTTCACATATTGTTGAAGCAAAAATAAAAGAAGAAGGTTTATTAGATATATTTAATGAAGCTGGTTTTGTGTTACGTGAACCAGGTTGTTCAGCTTGTTTGGCAATGAACGATGATAAAGTTCCTGCAGGTAAAGTTGCAGTAAGTACTTCAAATAGAAATTTTGAAGGACGTCAAGGACCAGGATCAAAAACATTATTAGCAAGTCCGCTAGTCGCTGCAGCAACAGCGGTAACAGGCGTTGTAACTGATCCAAGAACATTGTTATAACAGTGCTTTTAGCCTTTAGCAGTTTGCCATTGGCTAATTAAATTTGTTGAATGAGGAATTTTAGAAAATATCAAGTTTGGGAATTAGGGCATCAAATTACATTAGATGTTTATAAATTAACAAATAGTTTTCCTAAAGTTGAGTAATATGGCTTAACAAGTCAAATGAGAAGAGCTTCATCATCTGTCCCTGCAAATATAGCAGAAGGTTGTGGTAGAGAAAGTGAGGTTGAATTTAAAAGGTTTCTTGTTATTGCAAATGGATCAGCAACAGAATTGGAATATTTTTTAATTCTTGTGAAAGATTTAAACCTTGTTTCAGAAAAAGATATAATCGAATTAGTTGGAAAAGTAGACCAACTAAAAAGAAGTTTAAATAAATTAATAAGTAAAATTAACACTACTAGCAAATAGCCAACAGCTAAAAGCTAGCAGCCAAAAGCATAATAATATGGCTTACGATAAATTCGAAATATTAAAAAGTACCGCGGTTCCATTACCAATTGAAAATGTTGATACCGATCAAATTATACCTGCACGTTTTTTAAAAGCTACAGAACGTAAAGGGTTTGGTGACAATCTTTTTAGAGACTGGAGATATAATTCAGACAATACTCCAAAAGAATCATTTGTTTTTAACAATCCAATTTATAAAGGAAAAATATTAGTTGGTGGTAAAAATTTTGGTTCTGGCTCATCAAGAGAACACGCAGCTTGGGCTGTATATGATTATGGATTCCGTTGTGTGGTTTCTAGTTTTTTTGCAGATATTTTTAGAGGAAATTGTTTAAATATTGGTGTTTTACCTGTGCAGGTAAGCGCTGATTTTTTAGATCAAATTTTTAAAACAATTGAATCAGATCCAACTGCTGAAATTGAAATTAATTTACCTAACCAAACAATCACAATTTTATCAACTGGCGAACAAGAGTCATTTGATATCAACAGTTATAAAAAGGAAAATATGTTAAATGGGTATGACGATATTGATTATTTAACAAAAATGAAATCTGAAATAGAAAAGTTCGCAGAAACAAGACCTTTTTAATATGGAGTTAAGAAAAATTGAAATCATGGACACCACTCTTAGAGATGGTGAACAAACCTCAGGCGTTTCTTTTCCTTCATCTGAAAAACTAACCATCGCAAAATTATTGTTAGAAGAACTAAATGTTGATAGAATTGAAGTTGCATCAGCAAGAGTTTCTGAAGGTGAATTTCAAGCTGTAAAATCAATTACAGATTGGGCGGCAAAAAACAATTATATCAATCAGGTTGAGATGTTAACTTTTGTAGATGGTGGAAAATCTATAGATTGGATGATTAAAGCTGGAGCAAAAGTTCAAAATTTATTAACAAAAGGCTCGCTCAATCATTTAAAGCACCAATTAAAAAAAACTCCTGAACAACATTTTTCAGAAATAAAAGAAGTTATTGAATTGGCAAATAATGCAAATATTGCAACCAATGTATATTTAGAAGATTGGAGTAATGGAATGCATAATTCTCCTGAATATGTTTTTCAGTTTTTAGATTTTTTAGCAACTCAATCAGTCAAACGGATTTTATTACCTGATACCTTAGGTGTTTTAACACCTTCAGAAACGTATGCTTATTTTTCTAAAATAACTACAAAATACCCAGATATTCATTTTGATTTTCATGCACATAACGATTACGACTTAAGTGTGGCGAACGTTATGGAATCTATAAAAGCAGGGGCCAAAGGATTACATTTAACAGTGAACGGTATGGGAGAAAGAGCCGGAAATGCTCCTATGGCTAGCGTTGTTGCTGTGATTAACGATTTCTTTAAAAATGAAGTTGAAATTCAAGTGAAAGAAAGCTCATTATATTCAGTTAGTAAGTTAATTGAAACATTCTCAGGAGTTAGAATTCCTTCAAATAAACCAGTTGTTGGAGATAACGTATTTACACAAACAGCAGGAATTCATGCTGATGGTGACAATAAAAACAACCTCTATTTTAATGATTTAATGCCTGAACGTTTTGGACGAAAACGGAAATATGCTTTAGGAAAAACGTCAGGAAAAGCAAATATTGAGAAAAACCTTCAAGAACTGGGTTTAAAATTAAATCAAGTTGATTTACTAAAAGTAACACAACGAATTATTGAGTTAGGTGACAAGAAAGAATTGGTGACCAAAGAAGATTTGCCATATATTATTTCAGATGTGTTAGATAGCAACTTGTATGAAGAAAAAATAACAATTGAATCTTATGTTCTAACACATTCGAAAGGACTGAAACCATCTACAACAGTAGCTGTAAAAATTGATGGTGAGTTGTTTGAAGAACATGCGCAAGGAGATGGACAATTTGATGCTTTTATGAATGCACTAGGTAAATTGTATAAAACAAAAAAAATGAAATTGCCGAAGTTGGTAGATTATGCTGTTAGAATTCCTCCGGGAAGTACTTCTGATGCATTATGTGAAACTATTATTACTTGGGAAACTAAAGATACTAAATTTATTACGAGAGGTTTAGATTCAGATCAAACAGTATCTGCAATTAAAGCAACTCAAAAAATGTTAAACTTATAATTATAAAAATGAAATTAAATATTGCTCTATTAGCAGGTGACGGAATTGGACCAGAAGTAATTGAACAGGCAGTAAAAGTATGCGATGCCATAGCTGTAAAATTTAATCATGAAATCAATTGGACTCCCGCATTAACAGGAGCTGCAGCTATTGATGCTGTTGGTGAACCATACCCTGATGAAACTCATGAAATATGTGTAAATGCCGATGCTGTTTTATTTGGCGCTATTGGTCATCCAAAATACGATAATGATCCTTTGGCAAAAGTTCGACCTGAACAAGGCTTATTAAAAATGCGTAAAAAATTGGGACTATTTGCAAATGTGCGACCAACATTTACATTTCCTTCACTAATTGATAACTCTCCTTTAAAGCGAGAGCGTATTGAAGGAACCGATTTAGTGTTTTTAAGAGAATTAACCGGTGGTATTTACTTTGGTGAAAAAGGAAGAAGAGATGGTGGCGAAACAGCTTTTGACAATTGTGTTTATACAAGAGCGGAAGTTCAACGGCTAGCTAAAAAAGGCTTTGAATTAGCTATGACACGTACCAAAAAATTATGTTGTGTGGATAAAGCGAATGTGCTTGAAACATCGAGATTATGGAGAGAAACGGTTCAAGCGATGGAAAAAGAATATCCTGAAGTAGAGGTTTCATATGAATTTGTTGATGCTGTTGCCATGCGTTTAGTGCAATGGCCAAATTCGTACGATGTATTAATAACCGAAAACTTATTTGGTGATATTTTAACCGATGAAGCTTCTGTAATTTCAGGATCAATGGGTTTAATGCCGAGTGCTTCGGTTGGTGAAAAAACCTCACTTTATGAGCCGATTCATGGTTCTTATCCACAAGCAGCTGGCAAAGATATTGCAAATCCACTAGCCACAATTTTATCAGCAGCTATGATGTTTGAAGATGCTTTTGGATTAACCAAAGAGGCAGAGGCAATTAAAAATGTAGTAAATAAATCATTAGCTGAAGGCATTGTAACTGAAGATTTATCAGGTGACAATAAAGCTTATAAAACAAGTGAGGTTGGAAACTGGTTAGCTACCAATTTATAAGTATTATACAAAAGCAAAAAAGGGATTGTTACAAGTAACAATCCCTTTTTTTATATTAACTATCTAATTTTATTTCAATTATAAAAGTGTAGTTGGGCAAACATACTCTGTAAGTTCTGCTCCACTATCTTTAATATCTGCAAATCCACCTCTAACATCGTGAACTTTACTAATTCCATTTGCTTGGAAAATAGATGCAGCAATTAACGATCTATACCCACTTGCACAATGTAAAAAGTATTCCTTATTTGGATTTAATTCTGCAAAATTTGCGTGAATAGTATCTAAAGGAAAGTTTTCAACACCAACAACGTGCTCAGATAAATATTCTGATTCTTTTCTAACATCTATTGGAGCTTCCATTGAGCCTTCTTTTAATCGATTTGCGAACTGAATTGCAGACATAGACCCTATTTGATCAAACGCATGTCCTGCAGCTTTCCAAGCGTGCATTCCTCCTCTTAAATATCCAATGGTATTGTCATATCCAACACGTGAAAAACGAGTCACTACTTCATGCTCTCTTCCTCCTTCAGCAATGAAAATAATTTTTTGATTGATATCTTTTACTAGTGCACCAACCCAAGGTGCAAAATTACCATCAACACCAATATACCAAGCTCCAGGAACTGTACCTTCTTCAGCATATACTTCTTTAGAACGTGTATCAATTACTAAAATATCTTTTTGCTCGCTCATTTCTTTAAAAGAATCAGCATCTATTGGAGTAGTACCTCTATGCAAAATTTCATCAATACTTGTATTGATACCTTTATTCATTCTTACATTATTACCAAAATATTGTGGTGCTGGCTTAAGACCTGTAGTTACTTCTTTAATAAACTCTTCTTTGGTCATATCAGCTCTTAAAGCATAATTTGTTTTCTTCTGATTTCCTAAAGTGTCAAAAGTTTCAGAACTCATATTTTTACCGCAAGCAGACCCCGCTCCATGATTTGGATATACAATAATATCATCTGGTAAAGTCATAATTTTATTACGCAATGAGTCAAATAAATGACCTGCTAAGTCATCTTGTGTTAAATGAGATTTCACAGCTAAATCTGGACGACCTACATCACCAATAAACAAACAATCTCCCGTAAACACATATGGTGTTTTCCCTTTCTCATCAATTAACAAGTAAGATGAAGACTCCATTGTATGACCTGGAGTGTGTAATAACTTAAGTGTTAAAGCTCCAATTTTAAATTCTTCTCCATCAGTTCCTTGATGAATTTCATAGTTTGGATCTGCATTTGGACCAAAAACTATAGTTGCTCCAGTTTCTCTAGCTAAATCTACTTGTCCAGATACAAAATCAGCATGGAAATGAGTTAAAAATATGTACTTAATTTTAGCCCCATCTGCTTTTGCCATTTCTAAATATGGTTCTGTTTCTCTTAAAGGGTCAATTATTGCTGCTTCTCCGTTGGAATGAATATAATATGCCATTTCCGCTAAGCATCCTGTAAACAACTGTTCAACTTTCATAATGAATTGATTTTTATGTTATTAATTTTTTTTCTTCGAATTTCAAAACTACATTTTAGTTTTCATGTATTTGTGATACAAGTTACACAAAATATTTTTTTTAGAAAAATTTAACTATTAGTTTGTTTTACATATTTGATATAAGTGCGCTCATTTTTTTCATTATTTACATTTTTATCAAAATCATCAACAGCCTCTTGGACACTCATAAAACAGTTTTTATATGTAATTTCTTTCATTATTTCACTTTTTTCAAAAACATCTCTCACAGGACCTTTCATTCCAGTAAAAGCAATATCTATTTCCAAATTATTATACTTTTTAATAATTTCATACAACATATAGACACCTGAACTATCAATACTATTGATACTTTCTCCATCAATAATTATAAGCTTTAAATTTTTTCCTTTTTCTGCAACATATTCATCTAATTTATCTTTAAAATACTGAACATTTGCAAAGTAAAGTTGGGCATCAAAACGAACAATTAAAATAGAATTTTTCACTTCTAAAGCACCCTCGAAACGTTTAATATTTCTGTAAAAATGTGTACCTGGAACTTTCCCTAAAACAGCAATATGAGGCTTCGTACTTCTATAAATTAGCATTGCCATTGATAATAATACACCAACAAAAATTCCTTCTTTAATTCCAACTAAGGCAGTTACTAAAAGCGTTGTATTAAGAATAATTAGTTCTCTTATAGAGTATTTTAAAATTTGCTTAGGAACTTTAAAATCTAACAAACCGTAAACCGCTACTATAATTATTGCTGCAATTATAGACTTTGGTAAATAGTAAAAAACTGGAGTTAAAAAAAGTAACGTAAATCCTATAACCAAACTCGCAATAATTGCTGACATTGGTGTTTTTGCTCCGACTTGATTATTAACAGCCGTTCTAGACATTCCACCAGTTGCTGGGTATGTTTGAAAAAATGATCCAACTATATTTCCCAACCCAATAGCAATTAACTCTTTATTTGCAATTACTTTATACGTATTATTATGTTTTAATTCTATTGCTTTTGCAACAGATATTGCTTCTAAAAACGCAACAAAAGAGAGTGTTAATGCAATTGGAAATAACTCCTTCATTATTTCAATATTAAAACTAGGCATTTTTAAAGATGGCAAACCTTCTGGAATACTTCCAATTATTTGAACTCCAGCTTCATCTAGTTTTAAATATTTCACTGCTAAAATTCCTAGCACTACCACAACCAATGCAGCTGGTATTTTAGTAGTTATCCGTTTAAAGTAAATTAAAATTAAGATTGAAATAACTCCAATTGCTAACGCGATAAAATTAATATCTTTTATATGCTGAAAGACTGCTATTAGTAGGCTATGTAACTTATTATCACTTTGAATATCAACTCCAAGCAAATGTTTCATTTGACTAAATGCAATAATTAAAGCGGCGGCAGATGTAAACCCACTAATGACTGGTCTTGATAAAAAATTTACTAAAAATCCAAGTTTAAAAAATCCAAATATAACTTGTAATACTCCCATCATAAAGGCTAGAAGTATTGCAAACTCTATAAAATTTTGAGTTCCAATTTCGGCTAATGTTGCTACACCTGAGGCAACAATTAATGAGTCCATAGCAACAGGCCCTACAGCTAATTGTCTCGATGTCCCAAAAATTGCATACATAATTTGAGGAATCATTGCAGTATACAAACCATAGATTGGTGGCAATCCGGCAATCATTGCATATGCAATACCTTGTGGTATTAACATAATTCCAACCGTTAAACCCGCAGAAAGGTCTCCTTTAAACCAAGATTTATTATAATTGGGTAACCACTCAAAAATTGGAAATATATCTTTAAGACTCATCTTCATTGGAACATTCTTTAAAGGCTTTTACTCGACATGGTTTATTAATTCTTTTATGAATTTCAGTAATTGCAGTTTTCTTATCCTTATAAAATATTTCTTCTCCAATTTTATCAATAAAACCTCCTTTTATTAAAATATCTCTACTTACAACTTTCAAACCTGTAAAATAAATTCCTCCTCTGTTTTTTTGCCATTTTAAGATTTCATTACTAATCCATTCAGCCGCAGCTAAATCAATAAAATTAATTCCATCTGAAGCTATTAAAACATGTTGAATTTTATTTTCTTCATATAGGTTAGCAAAATAATCTGAAATTTTTTCTAAAGAGCCAAAATAAATAGAGCCGTCAATTCTAATAATTTTTAAATTAGAACATTCAAGGGCTTCTTTGTCTCTAAGCACATTTATAAATCTTTTATTTTCATCAATTGCTAACACTGCTATGTTAGGTTTTGAAGTTCGCTCAAGGTAAAAGAAGAAAGATACAATTATACCTGCTAATAAAGCAAATTCTAAATCAAAAAACAAAGTCCCAAGCAAGGTTATCAATAAGGTTATTAACTCTTTACCGCTACTTTTGTATACTTGCTTTATATGGTGAATATCAATTAAGTTATAACCTACTAATAAAATAATACCTCCCATTGCTGCCTTAGGTAAATAAGAAGCATAATTAGCAAAAAGTAATAAAACCACCATTAAAAATAGAGATGCAAATATAGCAGACATTGGAGTTTTTGCCCCTGATTGATGGTTCACACCAGATCTTGTAAATGAACCTGATCCAGCATAGCTTGAAAAGAAACTCGCAATTAAATTAGATAAACCTTGTCCAATAAATTCTTGATTACCATCAATTTTTTGATGTGTATGCAATGCTATTGATCTTCCTATTGCAACAGCTTCAATTAAACCCAATATAGCCAATACCATAGCTCCTGAACTCAGTATACTTACATTTTCATAATTTAAATCTGGAATTCTGAAAGGAGGCAAGTTTGATGGAATAGTTCCCACAGTTTCAATTCCATTTATATCTCCACCAAGAACAATTGCTAAAACACTTCCTAAAACCATTGCAATTAGCATATAATATCTTGATAATAATTTAATGAATGTTTTAATAACCAAAGCAATTACTAAAGTTCCCATTGCAACTGTAAAAACATACCAATTTGTTTCAGATATGTGATTACCTATATAAACTAAGATTTCAACAATAGTACTGCCTTGAGGTACTTTTATCCCAAAAACATGTGTTAACTGTTTAAATGCTATTAAAATACCTGCTCCAGCTGTAAAACCAATTACAACTGAATGGGAAACAAAATTGACTAGTTTCCCCATTTTTAAAAAACCCATTACAAGTTGAAAAAAACCAGCTAAAAAGGTTAGGACAAGAGCTAAGGAAATAAACCCTTCTAAATCAGTTTCTGGATTAACTATCTTTATCAAGGTTGAATATACAACTATTGAAATTGCAGTTGTTGGACCTGAAATTAAATGATATGAAGAACCAAAAAGTGCAGCAATAATAGGTGTAATCATAGCAGTATAAAAACCATAAATTGGTGGTAAACCTGCTATCATTGCAAATGCAACGGCTTGTGGAATTACAATTATTGTACCTGTAATACCCGCTATAATATCATCTTTCCATGATTTTTTTGCTAAGGGTATCCAATTTAAAAAAGGAAATATTTTTTTTGAATTCATTCTATAAGCATATTTATATTAGCACAAAAATACAGTCAACACAATTGTAGTTTTGTGATGTGAGTCACTCTATATATTTAACGCATACACCAATTCATTAAAATAACTCACCTTGATTTCTACCCTTTATTTTACCCAAATGTTTATATGCAAGTTCTGTAACTTCTCGTCCCCGTTGTGTTCGCATAATAAAGCCTTCTTGTATTAAAAATGGCTCATAAACTTCTTCAATAGTTTCTGTATTTTCGCCAACTGCTGTTGCAATTGTGCTTATACCTACCGGACCTCCTTTAAATTTATTAATAATAGTTGTTAAAATTTTATTATCCATTTCATCCAATCCATGAGCATCAACATTCAAAGCATTCAAAGCATACTTAGCAATTTCTATATTGATATTCCCATCTCCCTTAATTTGAGCAAAATCTCTTACTCTGCGCAATAATGCGTTTGCAATTCGAGGAGTCCCTCTGCTTCTTCCCGCTATTTCAATAGCCGATTCCATAGAAATTGGTACTTTTAAAATTGTAGCACTACGTTGAACTATTGTAGTTAATAGCTTTGTGCTATAATATTGTAACCGACTACTAATTCCAAAACGTGCCCTCATTGGTGCTGTTAACAAACCTGAACGTGTTGTCGCACCAATTAAAGTAAAGGGTTCCAAGTCTATTTGTACTGTTCTAGCATTTGGTCCAGACTCAATCATAATATCTATACGATAATCTTCCATAGCTGAATATAGATATTCTTCAACAATAGGACTTAGCCTATGAATTTCATCTATAAATAAAACATCCCGTTCACTTAAATTAGTTAATAAACCTGCTAAATCACCTGGTTTATCAAGCACTGGTCCAGAGGTGATTTTAAGACCTACTTTTAACTCATTTGAAAGAATATGTGCTAACGTTGTTTTGCCTAATCCAGGAGGCCCGTGAAATAACGTATGATCTAGTGCTTCTTCTCTTTGATTGGCTGCTTCAACAAAAATTTTTAAATTTTCTAAAACTTGATCTTGTCCTGTAAAATCGTCAAAAGTAAGCGGACGTAATTTTTTTTCAACGTCCAATTCTTCAGGAGTAAAATGTTCTTTATCAGGATTCAAGTTTTCATTCATAAAAACAAAGATAGCAGAAATAAAAAAACCTTTCTAAAAAAAATTAGAAAGGTTTACATATATTCACTTTATACTTTAAGAAGGTTCTTCTCCTTCATATAAAGGTGTAGTTTGAGTAACAAAATCTTCATCGTGTCCTGGCTTACTATAATCATATGCCCATCGATGTACTGTTGGTAGTTCGCCTGGCCAGTTACCATGAATATGTTCTACAGGTGTTGTCCATTCCAACGTGTTAGATTTCCAAGGGTTTTGCTCCGCTTTCTTCCCTTTATAAATACTTATAAAGAAATTAGCTAAAAATATTAACTGGGCAGCACCTCCTAAAATTGCAAATAATGTAATTACAATATTCACATCAGCTACATCATCAAATAAAGGGAATGCCGTATTTGCATAATACCTACGTGGTAAACCAGCTAAACCGATAAAATGCATTGGGAAAAATACACCGTACGCAGCAACTGCTGTAATCCAAAAATGCCAATAGCCTAACGTTTTATTCATCATTCTACCAAATAATTTTGGAAACCAGTGATAGACCCCTGCGAACATCCCATAGATTGCCGAAACTCCCATCACTAAATGAAAGTGAGCAACCACAAAATAAGTGTCATGTACATTTATATCTAAGGCACTATCTCCAAGTACCAATCCTGTTAAACCACCCGAAACAAATGTTGACACTAAACCTATAGAAAACAGCATAGCCGGGTTCATTTGTAAATTCCCTTTCCATAATGTTGTTAAATAATTAAATGCCTTAACCGCTGATGGGATTGCAATTAACAGTGTTGTAAAGGTAAATACAGACCCTAAGAAAGGGTTCATACCTGATACGAACATATGATGACCCCATACAATTGTTGATAAAAACGCAATTGCTATTATTGAACCAATCATAGCTCTATAACCAAAAATAGGTTTTCTAGAGTTTGTTGAAATAATTTCAGAAGTAATTCCTAAGGCAGGTAATAATACGATATAAACTTCAGGATGCCCTAAAAACCAAAATAAATGCTCATACAATACTGGTGAACCACCTTGATAATGTAAAACTTCTCCTTGAATAAAAATATCTGACAAGAAAAAAGAGGTTCCAAAACTTCTGTCGAACATTAAAAGTAATGCTGCCGATAACAATACTGGAAATGAAACTACCCCAATAATTGCGGTTACAAAGAAAGCCCAAATTGTTAAAGGTAACCTTGTCATTTTCATTCCAACAGTTCTTAAATTTAGCACTGTTACAATATAATTTAATGAACCTAATAATGAGGATGCAATAAAAATAGCCATTGAAATTAACCAAAGTGTCATTCCCATTCCAGAACCAGGAATTGCCTGAGGCAATGCACTTAACGGAGGGTAAATAGTCCACCCAGCAGATGCAGGACCAGCTTCAACAAATAATGAAATAACCATGATAACACTAGATAAGAAGAATAACCAGTAAGAAACCATATTCAAAAATCCTGATGCCATATCTCTAGCTCCAATTTGAAGTGGAATTAATAAGTTACTGAAAGTTCCACTTAAACCAGCCGTTAAAACAAAAAATACCATAATTGTTCCGTGGATGGTAACCAAGGCTAAATAAATATCAGGTGTCATAACTCCACCGTCTTGGTGGCGACCTAAAAAAGCTTCAATTAAACTGAAAGATTGATCTGGCCAAGCTATTTGTAAACGAAATAACATAGACATAAATACACCTATAACTCCCATAAAAATCCCAGTAACTAAGTACTGTCTAGCAATCATTTTATGGTCTGTACTAAAAACATATTTGGTTATAAATGTTTCTTTATGATGATGATTTGACATATTATATTTTTTTTAGTAGTATAGTAGTTAGTTTTTATTGTACAACTTGAGCCATTGTTTTTTGATCTTTTAACCAAGCGTTAAAATCGGCTTCTTCTTCAACAATAATTTTCATTTGCATATTGTAATGAGATGATCCGCAGATTTTATTACATAATAACAAATAATCAAATTCATATGCATCCTCGCCTTTTTCAGCTCTAATCTTATTGATACCATCAACTTTCGCCATTGTTTTTTCATTTACTCGCATTTCTTCAGTCGTAAGTTTTGGAGTAAATGCAAATTGAGTAACCATACCTGGAACACAATTCATTTGAGCTCTAAAGTGTGGCATATAAGCAGAATGCAGTACATCTTGAGAACGGAACTTAAAAATTACTTTTCTACCCTTAGGTAATCGTAATTCTCTCACAGGAATATCATCTTGTGCATTCTTATCAGTCATATCCACACCCATAGTGTTGATTCCTTTTATATTTCTCACGTTCGCTAAACCAAGTTCATTATCGTTTCCTGCATAACGCGCTTCCCATTGAAATTGCTTCGCATATACCTCAACAATTAATGGATCTTCGGCATCTGATGCGTCCATTACATCATTCCATACGGTAAGTCCATACAATACAATCCCAAATAAAACAAGAGTAGGTATTACAGTCCAAATAATTTCTAACTTGGTACTATCTGCATAAAACAATGCTTTTCTACCTTTAATCCCACGGTATTTAAATGCGAAGTAAAACAATAAAAATTGCATCACTGCTTGAACAAAAAGGATAAGTAACATTGTTATTAAATACAATGTATCATACTCTTCTCCTTCAAAAGATGCAGATTCAGGTAATAAAATCACAGAATATTTCCAAAATGAAAATATCATTAAACCATAAAAGAAAATACCAAAAGCTGCAAATAATATTCCTTGTGTATTATTATCTCTTTCAGTGGCTATGGCACTTTTTAAATTTAGTATGCTTGTAATTTGCCATAAGGCCACGCAAATTACAATGGCAAGTAAAACATATAGTAATGCTGTCATATTTTTTAGTTAGTTATTAGAGATGCCAAATATAAAAAAAATCCTGAACAAAATGAATTCAGGATTTTTTTTATAATATTTTTAATATTTAGTAGTGAAAATGTTCACTTTCTTTAATAAAAGGATTTCCTTTTGCTAATAATGGAGCTTTTGATAATGCTGTGAAAACAACATAAATAAATATCCCTAAAATTAATAAGGCAGAACTTATTTCAGATATTCCAAAGAACCATTGATCACCAACTGTTGCTGGCATAATCATTACAAAAATATCAACATAATGTCCAATCAAGATTACAATTCCTGTTGCAACAATAAACCAATTTACACGTTTGTAATCGCTATTCATTAATACTAATAATGGGAATACAAAATTCAACACTAGCATTCCTAAAAATGGTAATCTATAATCATTAAACCTAGTTACAAAATAAGTAACTTCTTCTGGGATGTCTGCATACCAGATTAGCATAAATTGTGAGAACCATAAATAAGTCCAAAAAACACTAAATCCAAACATAAATTTAGCTAAATCATGTAAATGACTATCATTCACAAATTCTAAATAGCCTTTTCCTTTTAAATAGATTGATACTAAAGCAATAGTCGTTATAGCAGAAACAATCATACTGGCAAATACGTACCATCCAAAAAGTGTACTAAACCAGTGTGGGTCTAAAGACATAATCCAATCCCAAGACATCATTGATTCTGTTACCAAGAAAAATACTAAAAATGCCGCTGATCTTTTAAATAATTTGGTGTAATTACTTAAATCTGTTGCGTTATCTTGAGCTAATGTTAATTTTCTTGAATGTCTTTGATACCAAATCCAACCTACCATATAGATTGCTGCTCTAATTAAAAAGAATGGTACATTTAAATATCCTGATTTATTTGCAATTAGTTCATCATGAGCAACTACTTCTGGATCCATCCATGTAAAAAGATGGTTTAAGTGTAATGATGATAATACAAAAAACACAAACAATAAAATTGCTCCAACTGGCAAATATGAAGTTATTGCTTCCATTACTCTAAATAAGACAACTGACCATCCTGCTTGAGCAGCATGTTGAATAGCATAAAAAGCTAAAGTTCCTAATGATATCATAAAAAAGAAAAACAATGCAACATATAAAGCTGACCAAGGTTTATTTTGTAATAGATGTAATATATGTTCTGCATGTTCATCACCAGAATGTGAATCTGCTTCGTGCGAATCAACTTCATGAGATGTTTCAGTAACATCATGAGTTTCATTTACATGAGTTTCTGCAACTTCCCCATGTGCTTCATGACTATCTTTCATTATTAGCTGAACATCTTCTACTGAACTTGGGGCAGTGAAAAAACCATAAGCAACACCTAAAAATCCAATAATCATTAGAGCGAATGCAACTGTTTTTAATTTACTTGAAAAGGTATACATATTCTTAAAATTCTATCTTAGTAAAAGTGTTATTTTAATAATTCATTTCTTAATTGCTCTACATACATTGTAACTTGCCAACGTTCTTTAGCTGTCAATTGAGAAGAGTGAGATCCCATTAAATTTCTACCATGCATAATTACATAGTAAATACTACCTTCTGTTATTTCTCTATCTTTATAATTAGGAACTCCTAAAAACTTTTCTCTTTGCACCAATGTTCCATCTCCTTCTCCATTTTTACCGTGACAAACCGTACAATAAATTGTATATAAATCTTCACCTCTTTCTAAGTTATGGTCATTAACTTCCAATGGATTCATTGAATTTAACTTGGCATCTTCATATCCTTCATTAGTATTTGGATAATCATATGGAACTTGACCTCGAGCAATTGCACCTTCCACAGGTAGCTGAGTGGTCATTCCATTCTCATAGTTTGGATTTACTGAATAAGTATTATAGCCTACAGACTTATACATATCAGGCATATATTGATAATTTGGCTTTGTTTTATCACTCCAACAAGATGATAACAAAATTGTAAAAGCCAATGCTATTGTTATTTTTAAAATGTTTTTCATTTTAATTACTTTTCAGTTACTTTAATTTCAACTGTTCCCGTTTTTTCTAAAAAGGAAACTAATTCTGCTTCGTTATTATCCACTAATACTTCCATCACAAACATATCATCAGTTGTTCTAGGATCAGGGTTTTCAGCTTCTTTAAACGGCCATAATTTACTACGCATATAAAAGGTAATTACCATTAAATGCGCTGCAAAAAACACACTCATTTCAAACATAATAGGAACGAATGCAGGCATATTTTGAATGAAAGAAAAACTTGGCTTCCCACCTATATCTTGAGGCCATTGTTCAATCATCATATAATTCATCATCCAAATAGAAAACATAAATCCAACGCAACCATACATAAATGCTGTAATAGCGATACGTGTATCTTTTAAGCCCATTGCTTTTTCTAATCCATGAACTGGAAAAGGTGTATAAACTTCTTCAATATGATGATTTGATGAACGAGTTTCTTTCACTGCATCCAATAAGATATCATCATCATTATACATTGCTTGTACTACTTTATTACTCATGATTTCCGTCTCTTAATTTTTTATAATGTTCACCTGATGACTTCAAAATAGATTTTACTTCAGCTTGCGCAATTACCGGGAATGTTCTAGCATATAACAAGAACAAAACAAAAAAGAACCCAATAGTACCAACATAGATTCCTATATCAACAAACGTTGGAGAGAACATTGTCCAAGATGATGGTAAATAATCTCTATGTAATGAAGTAACAATAATTACAAATCTTTCAAACCACATTCCGATATTTACCACAATAGAAATAAAGAATGAGAACATAATACTTGTTCTTAACTTTTTAGACCACATAAATTGTGGCGAGAACACGTTACAACTCATCATTAATAAATAAGCCCACCAGTAAGGTCCTGTAGCTCTGTTTAAAAATGCATATTGTTCATATTCAACTCCTGAATACCAAGCAATAAATAACTCTGTAATATAGGCACAACCAACAATTGAACCTGTAATCATAATTACGATGTTCATTAATTCAATGTGTTGCACTGTAATATAGGCTTCTAGGTTTGATACTTTTCTCATAATAATTAGCAACGTATTTACCATTGCAAATCCTGAGAATACCGCTCCTGCAACAAAATAAGGAGGAAAAATTGTTGTATGCCAACCTGGAATTACCGATGTGGCAAAATCAAATGATACAATGGTGTGTACTGAAAGTACTAATGGTGTTGCTAAACCTGCCAATACTAAAGAAACCTCTTCAAAACGTTGCCAGTCTTTAGCTCTACCGCTCCAACCAAAGCTCAATAAGCTATAAATTTTCTTTTGGAAAGGTCTTATAGCTCTATCACGTAACATTGCAAAATCAGGTAATAAACCAGTCCACCAAAAAACTAGTGAAACAGATAAATAGGTCGAAATTGCAAAAACGTCCCAAAGTAATGGAGAGTTAAAGTTTGTCCAAAGTGTTCCAAATTGATTTGGTATAGGTAATACAAAATGTGCATTCCAAACACGTCCCATGTGAATTACTGGAAATAAACCAGCCTGTACCACAGAAAAAATTGTCATCGCTTCAGCGGAACGGTTAATACCCATCCTCCACTTTTGGCGGAATAATAAAAGTACTGCTGAAATAAGTGTACCGGCGTGACCAATACCTACCCACCATACAAAGTTGGTAATATCCCATGCCCAACCTACTGTTTTATTTAAACCCCAAACTCCAATTCCTGTTCCTATAGTGTAAATAATTGATCCTAATCCCCAAAGGAATGCTAGCAACGCAATTGTAAAAGCGGTCCACCATAATTTATTTGCTTTACCTTCAACTGGAGCTGCAACTTCCACGGTAATATCGTGGTAACTTTTTTCCCCAACAATTAAAGGTCTTCTTATAGGTGCTTCGTAATGAGACGACATAATTCTTATTTAATTATTATCTATTAATATTATTTTTTATGCTTCTTGAGTGTTCTTAACTTTTACATGATAAACCACATTAGGTTTTGTACCAACGTGCTCTAATAAATGGTAAGATCTCTTATCTTCTGTTAATTTAGTAACGGTATCTTCTTTATGATTGATATCACCAAACACCATTGCTCCAGTACTACAAGCATTAGAACAAGCTGTTTCAAATTCATCTGTATTTATTGGTCGACCTTCTTTTTTAGCTTTTAAAATAGTAGCCTGAGTCATTTGAATACACATAGAGCATTTTTCCATAACACCACGCGATCGAACAGTAACATCTGGGTTTAATACCATTTTACCTAAATCGTCGTTCATATTATAGTCAAATTCACTATTCTCTGAATAATTAAACCAATTAAACCTACGAACTTTATATGGACAGTTATTTGCACAATAACGTGTACCTACACAACGGTTATACGCCATATGGTTTTGACCTTGACGACTATGTGATGTAGCCGCAACTGGACAAACTGTTTCACAAGGTGCATGATTACAATGTTGGCACATTACTGGTTGAAAAGCTACTGAAGGATTTTCAGAAGGGTCTTCTAAATCAGCCATTGTATTTTTATAACCTAATACTCCCGTTCCACTCTCTTTTAATTCCACATCACCTGCAAAATCTTCTTCGTGAGAATAATAACGGTCAATACGCAACCAATGCATATCACGTGATTTTCTAATTTCTTCCTTACCAACAACTGGAACATTATTTTCAGCGTGACAAGCAACAACACAAGCTCCACATCCAGTACAAGCATTTAAATCAATTGAAAGATTGAAATGATGACCAACCGATCTGTCAAATGACTCCCATAAATCAACAGAAGTTGCTTCAACTTCATTATGATCTAAAGAAACCATCGGAACTTTATTCCATTCCTTTGAATCTTTTGTATTATACTCTTCTAAAGTTGTTTCCTTAATAATATCACCTCTACCCATTAAGGTATTATGTAATTGAACACATGCAAATTCATGTGTACCTTCTACTACTTTTAAGGAAACATTTGATTGGTAACTTTTGAAATTATTGTAAAATTGGTAAGCATTCTTACCTGTTTTCATTTCTTCTTTTAAACCTTGAGTTCTTCCATAACCCAACGCCAAACCTAAAGAACCTTTAGCTTGCCCTGGTTGAATAAACGCAGGTAAGGTTTCGGTAATACCATTTACAGTTAATTCTACTAAACTTCCATCTAATGCTCCATTTGCAACATTATAGTTTTCTACACCAATTGCTTCTGCATCAGCTTTAGATATGGTTAAGTAGTTGTCCCAAGAGGTTCTTGTAATTGGATCTGGAAATTCTTGTAACCAAGGATTATTTGCCATTTGACCATCTCCCAAACCTATTTTTGTATACAAAGCTAATTCTAAATCACTTCCTCCTATATTTGCTAATTCACTAGCAGCTTTATCTACATCTACTTCTAAAGGAGTCACTTCTGAAACAACATCTTTTACATAAACTCCGTCGTGGAGCGCTTGATTCCATGACGTTCCTTCTAATATGTTTGAATTCCAATTTTCTTTTAATACTTCATAGAACGAAGTTGTTCCTCCTGTCCAAGCTAATAAAGTATCTTGAAACTGACGAGTATTAAATAATGGTTTTATAGTTGGCTGAATTAAACTGTATTCTCCCTTTTTGATTAACGCATCTCCCCAAGATTCTAAATAGTGAGGTGTCGCCAAAGCATATTCACAAGCGCTCACAGTTTCATTATCTTGCATTGAAAAAGCAACAGAAAGTTTTACTTTTTTCAATCCTTCAACAAATTCTGATGTGTTTGGTAAAGAATATACTGGATTTGAATTATAAATAAGAACAGCTCCAACTTTACCAGCATTCATATCTGAAATTAGTTGAGCTACATTTGAGTCATTACCGTGTCTAATATTTTTAGTAGCAACTACATCAATTACTTCACTTTGAATAGCATTGTTTATTGCCAATGCCAATAACTGTGCATTTTTATCTTGAATACCTGTTAAAACAACTGCTTTACTTCCCGCTCTTTTAATTTGAGCAGCAGCCTTTTGAACTACATCATTTAAAGGAGTTGCCTCTTTAGTTGAAACACCTTTTACTACAGCCTGATATAATTTTATAAGTGCTTGATTTTGTTCAGATGGTTTTAACATAACACGTTTATCAGCATTTGCACCTGATAACGTCATATTAGATTCCATTTGAACGTGGTATGACATTTTTCCATCTTTTGGAACACGCCCTTTTGAATATCCAGCATCAAAACCTCCACCTTGCCAATCTCCTAAGAAATCAGCTCCAATAGAAACAATAACATCTGCCTTTTCTAAGTTATAATCTGGTAACGCTCTTGTTCCATACATTTCATTAAAAGCGTCTAACGCAGTAGATTCAGAAACGGCATCATAAACTACATGGTTTACATTCCCATAAGTTTCGTTCAATTTATTTACTAGAGTTCTAGTTGATGGACTTGCGCAAGTTCCTGTTAAAAGAACTATTGGTAACCCAGCATCTTTTACCTCGTTTAATTTTTTAATAATTTGGCTATCTACGTCTGCCCAAGAAACATCAGCACCCTTTACTTTTGGACCTTTTAAACGATGACTATCGTATAATGATAACACAGAAGCCTGCACACGTGCATTTGTAGTTCCTTTTGCTTCTTTATTTGGTTCAATTTTAATTGGACGTCCTTCTCTAACTTTTACCAATACATTTGCAAAATCGAAACCATCAGCCATTGTAGTTGCATAGTATTCTGCAACACCTGGTATAATATCATCTGGTTTGATTACATATGGAATTGTTTTTACTACAGGACCTTCACACGCTGCTAAAGAAGCAGCAGCAGTTGTAAATCCTACGTACTTTAAAAAGTCTCTACGAGATGTTGACGACGCCTCTAGGTTTTCTTTATTTCCTAAAAACTCTTCTGTAGGAATTTCTTCTACAAACTCGTTTTGCCTTAACGTATCAACAATCGAGCTATTTTCTTTTAGCTCTTCAACACTTTTCCAGTATTTTTTGTTTGATGCCATTTTATATCTTGTTATTTTACTTCGTAATTAATATTAATAGTGACACTTACCACATTCTAATCCACCCATTTGAGCTGCAGTCACTTTTTCTACACCATATTGTTTCGCTAACTGATCATGAATGTTTTTATAATATCCACTCTCTGTTAAATCTACTTGTGTCTCTCTATGACAAGTAATGCACCAATCCATTGTAAGTGGAGAATACTGATACATATCGTGCATTTCCTCAACTGGACCGTGACATTTCTGACATTCAATTCCAGCCACTGTTACGTGTTGAGCGTGATTATAATAGGCGAAATCTGCCAAATTATGAATTCTAATCCATTCAATTGGTTTTTGTTCTGCTCCTTCAATATACGCTAGGTTTTCTTTATCCCAACCTACTGCATCATAAATTTTTTGAATTTCATTATCTAAGTCTTCCTTGGTATAGTCTCCAAACAGCTCTCCATTATATTCTGAAATTGATTTATGACAGTTCATACAAACATTTGCTGAAGGAACACCAGAAGTTTTACTGTTTTTTGCTGATGAGTGACAATATTCACAATCAATTTTGTTATCCCCTGCATGAATTGCATGTGAGAAAGCTATTGGTTGAATAGGCTGATATCCTTCATTCACATCAATTTGCCATAAAAATCCAAACAACAACCACGCTCCTCCTAATAAAACAAAAATCAATGTTAAAAATCGCAAGAATGGATTAAATATGAGCATTTTCAACATACTTCCTGTTGACTCTTCATCCTCATCCACTTTTCTTGATGTTGTACTAGCCACAATTAAAACTAATACTAAAAATGCAAGAATTGTTAAACCTAAAGTAGGTAAAACTCCAAAACTTGGATTTTTAAATACAGTATTGTCAGTTCCAGCAGCAACTGGTGCCATTTTATCAATATCACCAACCGCCATATATTTTAACAAATCATCTAAGTCTTGATCAGTAAGCTGCGGAAATGCGGTCATAGCAATTGGCGCATATTGTGATGCTTCAATTGCAAGTTTATCACCTGAAGCAATCAGAGCTGCATTGTCCTTGATCCAAAGTTTTAGCCAATCTGCTTCATATTTATCTTCAATATGTAATAGCGGTGGCCCAATAAGTTTTCCCTCCAGTTTATGACAAGCTGCACATTGTTGCTTAAAAATTTGTTTCCCACGTTCAACTCCAGGATCAACCTCTTGTGCAACTGGAGCAGCCTCAACCACTTCTTCACCTTTGGTATATTCAAGAATATCAATAATATCCTGATCTGACAAATGCGGATTTGCTGTCATTGGCAATTTATTGTTTTCTTCGAAAACCTGAATTGCAAGTTTATCACCTGACTTGATCATTCCTGGACTATCTTTAATCCAAGAAATTAACCAATCTTGATCTCTCCTCTCCGACACACCTAATAAGGCTGGTCCAATCAATTTTTTATCTAGTTTATGGCAAGCCGCACAATTGGCTTTGAAGAGTTTCTCTCCATTGGCTACATCGGCCTGTTGAGCAGATAAACTAAGTGAAAATAGTAAAAGGAAAGCAAGACTACTAACGACTAATCTTGATAATTGACTGTGTAATTTAACACTTTTCATAAGTAAAAAAAATCTTTTCTTTCTTGTTTGGTACAATATTTTCATTTAAAGTATGACTAAAGTCATTTTTTAAAGGATTTGACAAAAGTACTATATAAATATAAACTTCAAAATACAAAAATTACGTTCGTTCTAATTTATAATGATTCTAAATAGTAACTTAGCAATCATTCATCAAAAAGAAAACTTTAAATTTGAAAAAAAAATAATAATTATGACTGTTTCGCTAAAAAAAATGACTTTTCTACCAATAATGGTGTTTATATTAGGAATTTCAAATTTATACTCACAAATTGAAAGCGATAAAATTAACACGTTAATAACTCAAAAAAGGGAGTTTAATAAGAAAAATAAAAACTCAGTTGTATATAAAATACAATTATATAATGGAAATGAAGAAGAAGCATATCAGATTAAATCTAATTTTAATTTAGAATTTCCTGATTACACAACACACATACAATATAAATCACCAGAATGGAAAACGCAAGTAGGAAATTTTACTACAAGATTAGAGGCTGATAAAGTTTTAAATATTATTAAAGAAAAATTTTCAGGTGCAATTGTTTTAGAAGATAAAATTTAGCTATTTAATGTTTACAAAAAAAGCTCGCAAATGCGAGCTTTTTTTATATCTAATTAGAAGTTTAATTTCTTTTTAACTTCTTTTTAACTTCAACTTCTTGATATGCTTCAATCACATCATTGATCTCGATATTATTAAAGTTTTTAATTTGAATACCACAATCAAATCCTTTAGTAACTTCTTTAGCATCATCTTTAAAACGTTTTAAAGCAATTAATTCACCTGAATGAACAACTACACCATCTCTAATAATTCTAATTTTCGACGTTCTCATAATTTTACCGCTCACTACCATACAACCTGCAATATTTCCAACTTTAGAAATTTTAAAAATTTCTCTAATCTCAACATTACCAATTACTTCCTCCTTAATTTCAGCAGATAACATACCTTCCATGGCATCGCGTAAATCATTAATCGCATCGTAGATAATAGAATAAGTTCTTACATCAATTTCTTCGTTATCCGCAAGTAACCTTGCGTTACCAGAAGGTCTAACATTAAATCCAACAATAATAGCGTCAGAAGCTGAAGCTAATAAAACATCAGATTCAGTAATTGCTCCCACACCTTTATGAATGATATTTACTTGTATTTCATCTGTAGACAATTTTTGGAATGAATCTGTTAATGCTTCAACTGATCCATCAACATCACCTTTTAAAATGATATTTAATTCCTTAAAGTCTCCTAAAGCAATTCTTCTTCCAATTTCATCTAATGTTATATGACGTTGTGTTCTTACAGATTGCTCACGTTGCAACTGTGAACGTTTGGTCGCAATTTGTTTTGCTTCTTTTTCATCTTCAAAAATATGAAATTTATCACCCGCTTGTGGCGCTCCATCTAAACCAAGTATAGACACTGGTGTCGATGGTCCTGCTTCATCCAAATTATTCCCTCGTTCATCAAACATTGCTTTTACCTTACCACTATTTTTACCGGCTAGCATGTAATCACCAATTTTTAACGTTCCTTCTTGAACTAAAATAGTTGAAACATAACCACGTCCTTTATCTAATAAGGCTTCAACAACAGTACCAACTGCACGTTTATTTGGATTTGCTTTTAAGGCTAACATTTCAGCCTCTAGCAATACTTTTTCAAGTAATTCATCAACTCCTTCACCAGTTTTTGCTGATATGTTATGTGATTGTATTTTTCCTCCCCAATCTTCAACTAATAGATTCATAGCTGAAAGTTGTTCTTTAATTTTATCTGGATTTGCTGTTGGTCTATCTATTTTATTAATGGCAAACACAATTGGCACACCGGCTGCTTGCGCATGACTAATTGCTTCTTTCGTTTGCGGCATTACATCATCATCTGCTGCAATTACAATAATTACGATATCGGCTACTTGACCTCCACGAGCACGCATTGCTGTAAAAGCCTCGTGACCCGGAGTATCAAGAAAAGCAATTTTTTGTCCACTTTTTAACTCAACTCCATATGCACCAATGTGTTGGGTAATTCCTCCTGATTCTCCTGCAATTACATTTTCTTCACGTATAAAATC
>NZ_JABDRI010000096.1 GCF_013041805.1 Lutibacter sp. | reverse complement strand
TGAACAAAACGGCTAATATTGAGGTTAAATATAATACTGAAATTGATGAGGTATTAGGAGATAAAGTTGTTGAAGGTGTTAGAGCTGTGAATAACCAAACTGGAGACAAAGAAGTAATTGATGTTACGGGTGTTTTTATTGCAATTGGACATAAACCAAATACTGATTTATTCAAAGGTGTTCTAGATATGGATGAAACAGGATATTTAATTACCAAAGGAAAATCTACCAAAACAAATTTACCAGGAGTTTTTGCTTCTGGAGATGTTCAAGATAAAGAGTATAGGCAAGCAGTTACTGCCGCAGGTACTGGATGTATGGCGGCCTTAGATGCAGAAAGATATTTAGGTACTTTAGAATAAATAATAATTTATAAAAAAAAAGCCCAAGATTCAATTAAATCTTGGGCTTTTTCATTTGTAAACGTTTTCGTATATTCCAAGATAAAAAGAAAGTTTTGTTAAATTTACTAAGTACTTTTGTATCACTAAATCTTTATGAAAGTGGAATTATTTTCGAATAGCTATTTTGCATTATTTTTAATTATTTTAATTGGTTTTTTAATCGGTAGGATTAAAGTAAAAGGAATTTCTTTAGATGTTTCTGGAGTTATTTTTGTTGCATTGGTTTTTGGACACTATGGAATAATAATACCACAAGATTTTCAGTATTTGGGGTTAGTGCTTTTTATTTTTACTATTGGTATTCAGGCCGGGCCTAGTTTTTTTGAATCTTTTAAAACACATGGACGTGAGTTGGCCATTTTAGCAAGTTTATTGGTGGTAAGTGCTGGTTTAATGGCTTTTGTGGTTATCTACTTTTTTGATGTTGATAAGAATTTAGGAATTGGAATGTTATCTGGAGCCTTAACAAGTACTCCTGGTTTAGCAGCTGCAATTGACGCAACGGGTTCATCATTGGCATCTATAGGATATGGAATTGGTTATCCATTTGGTGTAATTGGAGTGATACTTTTTGTGAATTTTATTCCTAAAATTTTACGGATAAATTTAAAAGAAGAAGAGAAAAAATACAGTAATGAAATAAACGCTGATTACCCTAAAATTTTATCTAAAAATTATATTGTAGATAATGAAAGTGTTATAGGCAAAAAATATGGCGAATTAAATATTCGTTTTATGACAAAGGCTGTAATTTCAAGAATTATGCATGATGATTTAGTAAGTTTGCCTGAGGATGAAACAATTTTACATAAAGGAGATATCGTTATTGCAGTTGGACCTAAAGAGGCTCTGGAACGGGTTCAATTGCTTGTTGGGCCAGAGACTAAAACTAAAATTCCTTTAGACTCAAATTTTGATGTTCGATCTGTGTTAGTAACAGATAAGGATGTTGTTAAAAAAACATTGGGGCAATTACATAAGTTGAATAAATATCACGCAACAGTAACTAGAATTAGAAGGTCAGGAATAGATTTATCACCTAGTCCTTCGTCGAAATTACAGTTTGGTGATAAAATTATTGTGATTTGTCAAAAAGAGAACATGAAACAAGTAAGTGAGATTTTTGGAGATGATGATAAAAAACTATCTGACACCGATTTTTTCCCTATTGCAGTTGGGATTATTTTAGGGATTTTAGTAGGTAAATTAAGTTTAAATTTTGCTTCTTATTCTTTGAGTCTTGGGTTAACGGGTGGTATTTTAATAGTTTCTCTTATTTTAGGAAGAACCGGTAAAACAGGTTCAATAATGTGGACCATGACAGGTGCATCAAATCAATTGTTAAGACAATTTGGTTTGTTGTTTTTTCTTGCGGCAGTGGGTAGTAGTGCGGGATCTAGTTTGGTTGAAACGTTCAATACTTATGGTATTGAGCTGTTTTTATATGGAATTGTAATTACACTAGCTCCTATGATAATTACAACAATTATCGCTAGATATTTTCTTAAAATAAATTTTTTAATTTTCTAAGGAACACTTACGGGTGGAATGACGAGCACTCCGGGATTGGCAGCCGTTGATTCTATGACTGAAACTGATGCGCCATCTGTTGCTTATGCAACTGTATATCCAATAGCGATGGTGCTTTTAATTGTTGTTGTTAAAATTTTAAGTTTTCTTTAAAAAATATTGATTCTTCTCATTCTTTCTTATAAATTGAAGACTTATCAAAAAATTCGCTTAACGTAATTTTAGGATTATCATACAGGTATACTTCTGCTGAATTTTTGGTATATATGTCTATACTTTTAGTTGCTTTAATGTACGCATTAGAAGAGTTTGAAGCATTTATAACTACATCTTTCGCAGTAAAATCTTTCCCTTTAAATGTAGAATTTCCGAGTGTTTCAATTTCAAAAACGTTTGTAGAGCCATTAATATTGACTACTGATTTATCTATCAAACTAAAAATAGTTTCTACCGCGTCAATGGTGCCTTTAATAGAAGAAGATTCTTCAGAATTAATAAATACCTGCTCACTTAAAATTTCAAATTTTAAATCACTTATTTTTTTACTGTTAATTCTTAAAAGTTTTGAATTTAGCTTTAAGTTGATATCACAATTATCGAAACTATTAATGGTTAACGTATCAATATTTAAAGAATTGTTAGATTCAATATTTGATTTATTATAACCATTAATTTCTTTTAAAGAACTGTTTACATTTATATGAACCATCAATTCTTTTTTATTAACTATTTTATTTTGAATACTAACAGATAGCATACCATTATTTACAGATGTAATAATTGAACTTTGAAGATTTGAATCAGTTTCGACATTTACAGATTGGTCAGCGTTATAAACTAATTTTACATCAAGATTATCAATAATCTCAATTTTATCAAAGTTTGAAATATTTCTATTTTCACGGGTAACTTCCTTATTTCCTTTTATTTTTTCTTGTGCGCTTAAAAACGAGGTTAAAAATAAAACAATTAACAAGGGAATTTTATAGATAGTTTTCATAATAATGTGTTTGTCAAATTTAATAAATTAATTTGTTATTAATAATTTGCTTATTTAAAAATCTATGCTAAATTTGTCAAACGTAATGAAAGCAAATAATTTAAATACAAATTGGTGGTGGAACTCTCTTAAACAATAAGCGAGCAAGAACTACTATAGTTAATATTATAATATATAACAAAAGGACTTATCGCGAGATAAGTCCTTTTTTATTTCAAGAAAATGAAGCAATTAAAATTTAAAACTATTTCAAAAAAGCAATTAGCCGATACTATTACTCCTGTAGGAATGTATTCCAAAATCAGAGATAAATATGCAAATAGCTTATTGTTAGAAAGTTCCGATTATCATAGTAAAGAAGAAAGTTTTACATTTATTTGTGTAGAGCCAATTATTACCTTGAAAGCTGATAAAAATAAGTTTTTGTACTCTAAGGGAAATACGCTACTCAATTCAAAAAGTATAGACAAGAATTTTTATGAAATTTTTGATGCATATAAAAAAACAATTCATATTGACTGTGATGAATCTATAAAGCCCTACAATGGTTTTTATGGATATATTTCATATAATGCAATTCAATATTTCGAAACTATACAGCTCAATGCCAAAAAAGCGGCATCAGAAATACCAGATTTTCAATTTAGTTTTTTCAAATTTATTATTGCTATCAATCATTTTAATAATGAATTAACGCTTATTGAAAACATTGAAGAGGGTGAAGAATCAAGAATGTATGAAATTCAAACATTAATTAATGCGCGAACTTACGGTTTGTATCAGTTTGAGATGACTGGAAATGAATCTTCTAACTGTACGGATGAGGATTTTAAAAACAATGTAGCAAAAGCAAAAGAACATTGTAAAAGAGGCGATGTGTTTCAATTGGTATTATCACGCCAGTTTCAACAAAAATTTTCTGGAGATGACTTTAATGTCTACAGAGCTTTGCGATCTATAAATCCATCACCTTATTTATTTTACTTTGATTATGGAAGTTTTAAATTAATGGGGTCTTCACCAGAAGCTCAAATTAAAATGGATGATGAAAAAGCAATTATTAACCCAATTGCAGGAACTTTTAGAAGAACTGGAGATGTGAGACAGGATTTTTTATTAGGTGAAAAGTTATCAAAAGATAAAAAGGAAAATGCCGAGCATGTCATGTTGGTGGATTTGGCGCGAAACGATTTAAGTAAACACGCAAGCAATGTAGAAGTAAAGGTGTTTAAAGAAGTACAATATTTTAGTCACGTTATTCATTTGGTTTCTACAGTTCAAGGGGAACCAAAAGGAAAGGCAATTGAAATTATTGGAGATACTTTTCCTGCAGGAACCTTGAGTGGTGCGCCTAAATACAAAGCCATGGAACTAATTGATATGTATGAAAATCAAACTCGTGGTTTTTATGGTGGTGCAGTTGGATTTATTGGATTAGATAATTCAGTGAATTTGGCTATTGCAATTCGTTCATTTGTGAGTAAAAATAACACCTTGTTTTCCCAGGCAGGTGCAGGAATTGTAATAAATTCAAGTGAAGAGGGAGAATTACAAGAAGTAAATAACAAATTAGCTGCTTTGAAAAAAGCATTAATCTTAGCAGAAAATATTTAAAAAATGAAGATATTAATTATAGATAATTACGATTCATTTACCTACAACCTAGTTCATATGGTTGAAGATATTACAGGTGAGCACCCGTCAGTTTTTAGAAATGATGAAATTTCAATTGATGCAATTAATGCATTCGATTTGATACTATTGTCACCAGGTCCAGGAATTCCTGATGAGGCGGGAATTTTAAAAGAAGTTATAAAAACCTATGCGGCTACAAAACCAATTTTTGGGGTTTGTTTAGGTTTGCAAGCCATTACAGAGGTTTTTGGAGGTTCTTTAGAAAACCTAGATTCTGTTTTTCATGGGGTAGCCACAACTATGAAAATTACAAATTTTGATGCGGTAATTTATAATGGAATTCCTACTGAATTTGAGGCTGCACGCTATCATTCTTGGATTGCATCACTAAAAGATTTCCCAGCAGAATTAGAAATAACTGCTGTTGATGAGTACGGCGACATTATGTCTTTGCAACATAAAACATATAATATTAGTGCTGTTCAATACCATCCAGAATCTATTTTAACACCATTAGGAGAACAAATAGTTCGTAATTTTATAGAAGCAAATAAAAAATGAAAACAATATTAAATAAATTATTTGAACAACACCGCTTAACAAAAGAAGAAGCGAAAGAAGTTTTGATTCAAATAGCAAATGAAAAATTCAATAAATCACATTTAGCTTCATTTTTAACTGTCTTTATGGTACGACCAATTTCAGTGGAAGAATTAGCGGGTTTTAGAGAGGCACTATTGGAATTAGCTGTGAAAGTTGATTTATCAGACTTTAATACCATAGATTTATGTGGAACTGGAGGTGATGGAAAAAATACCTTTAATATTTCTACGTTAACATCATTTGTAGTTGCTGGTACAGGAAATAAAGTGGCTAAACACGGTAATTATGGAGTTTCTTCTGTAAGTGGATCTTCAAATATGCTAGAATATTTAGGGTATAAATTTACAAATGAGGAGTCTGCTTTAAAGCGTCAAATAGAGAAAGCTAATATTTGTTTTTTACATGCACCATTGTTTCATCCTGCAATGAAAGCGGTTGGGCCAGTCCGAAAAGAATTAGGTTTGAAAACTTTTTTTAATATGTTAGGCCCTTTGGTAAACCCAAGTAATCCTCAAAATCAGTTGGTAGGTGTTTTTAATTTAGAAGTAGCTAGAATTTATAATTATTTATTACAAGATACTCCAAAAAATTATGGAATTGTATATAGTTTAGATGGCTACGATGAAATTTCATTAACAAGTGCTTTTAAATTATTTACCAAAGAAAATGAAGCATTAATTTCTCCAGAAGAATTAGGCTTAAAAACGTTAAAACAATCAGAAATTTATGGAGGGGATTCTGTGGCAGATTCGGCTAAGATATTTTTAGCAATTTTGGATGGTAAAGGGACAGAAGCACAGAATAATGCAGTTCTAACAAATGCGGCCTTTGCACTAAAAACATTTGATCATAATAAATCTTTTGAAGAAGCTTTTGAAGAAGCTAAATCATCATTATTAGGTCTAAAAGCGAAAGAAAGTTTAACAAAATTAATTGCGAATTAATTAAAGGAAATTAGAAATTATTTAGAATTAAATATGACCATTTTAGATAAAATAATAGCACATAAAAAGCAAGAAATTGCACAATTAAGAAGTGAAGTGGCGGTTGAAAAACTAGTTAAAAGTCCATTGTTCAAACGTACAACTATTTCATTAAAAAAGGCATTAACGGTTCAAAATTCAACAGGAATTATTGCTGAGTTTAAACGACAGTCTCCTTCTAAAGGTGTTATCAACGATAAAGTTGAGGTTGTAGATGTTACGCAAGGATATCTCCAGGCAAATGTGGCAGCTCAATCAATTTTAACAGATTCTCATTTCTTTGGAGGTACGATGTTAGATTTAATTCAGGCAAGAACAGTAAATGATAGTACACCTATTTTAAGAAAAGATTTTATTATAGATGCGTTTCAAATTGTTGAAGCAAAAGCTATTGGCGCAGATGTTATTTTATTGATTGCGTCATACTTGACAAAACAGGAATTAAAAAATTATGGTAAACTAGCTGAAGATTTGGGGTTAGAAGTTTTGTATGAAGTACATAATCAAGAGGAGCTTGATAAAATTGAGTTAGACCATAAAATTATTGGAATTAATAACAGAAACTTAAAAACTTTTGAAGTGGATTTAGAACATTCCATTCAATTAGCAAGTCAAATTCCAGATAGTTGCATAAAAGTTTCAGAAAGTGGATTAAGTGACCCAAGAGTGATTATTGGATTAAAAGAATATGGTTTTCAAGGATTTTTAATTGGTGAAAATTTTATGAAAACTGAAGATCCTGGATTGTCTTGTCAAGCTTTTATAAATCAATTACAGTAAACATGAAACTAAAAGTTTGTGGAATGAGAAATGCCGAAAATATTTCGGAATTAATAAAGTTAAAACCTGATTTTATAGGTTTTATTTTCTATCATAAATCGAAACGTTTTGTTGAAAATATTCCACAAGTAACTATTCCAAAGGAAATAAATAAAGTGGGTGTTTTTGTAAATGAAAATGAAGATGATATTTTAGATAGAGTGAATCAATATCAGCTAAATTTTGTTCAACTGCATGGAGATGAAACTCCAGAGTTTTGTGATAAATTAGGCGTACAGAAGGCATTTAAAATAATAAAAGCCTTTTCAGTTGATGAGGCCTTTAATTTTGATGAAACTAAGCCTTTTGAAAAGGGGTGTAGTTATTTTTTGTTCGATACAAAAGGCAAAAATTACGGTGGTAATGGCGTAAAATTTAATTGGAGTATCCTTCAGAATTATAAGGGAACTATTCCTTTTTTATTAAGTGGTGGTATTTCAGAAAATGATGTAGTTGAAGTGAATAAAATCAATCATCCAAAATTTATGGGTATTGATGTAAATAGCGGCTTTGAAATAGAGCCTGCTTTAAAAAATATAGAAAAATTAAAAGAATTTAAAAACAACTTAGTATGAGTTATTTTGTAGATAAAAATGGTTATTATGGGCAGTTTGGAGGCGCTTTTATACCAGAATTATTACATCCAAATGTTCAAGAGTTAGAGGATAATTACTTAAAAATTTTAGAATCTGAATCCTTTAAAAATGAATTTAGAGATTTATTAGATACCTACGTTGGAAGACCAACACCGTTGTATTTAGCAAAAAGATTATCCGAGAAATTTGGAGCTACCATCTATCTAAAGCGAGAAGATTTATGTCATACAGGTGCGCATAAAATTAACAATACCATCGGACAAATTTTGGTAGCAAAGCATTTGGGTAAAAAACGAATTATTGCTGAAACGGGTGCAGGTCAGCATGGAGTTGCTACTGCTACTGTTTGTGCTTTAATGAACTTGGAATGTATTGTCTTTATGGGCGAAGTTGATATTAAACGGCAAGCACCAAATGTTGCACGTATGAAAATGTTAGGAGCTAAAGTTGTTCCTGCTACAAGCGGAAGTAAGACGTTGAAAGATGCTACAAACGAAGCAATTCGTGATTGGATTGGCAATCCTGAAGATACTTATTATTTAATAGGTTCAGTTGTTGGCCCTCACCCTTACCCAGATATGGTGGCTCGTTTGCAATCTGTTATTAGTAAAGAAATTAAGGAGCAATTAAAAGCACAAACGGGAAATGAAAATCCTGATATGGTAATTGCTTGTGTTGGAGGAGGAAGTAATGCAGCTGGTGCTTTTTATCATTATTTGGATGAAGAAAAGGTAGATTTAATTGCTGTTGAAGCTGCGGGATTAGGTGTAAATAGTGGTGAAAGTGCCGCAACATCTCAATTGGGTGAAGTGGGTGTTTTACACGGAAGTAAAACTATTTTAATGCAAGATGAATTTGGGCAGGTAACTGAGCCTTATTCGATTTCTGCTGGATTAGATTATCCTGGAATTGGTCCTTTGCACGCTTTCTTGCACGAAAGTAAACGAGCAATATTTATGAATGCTACAGATCAAGAAGCGTTAGATGCCGCTTATGAATTAACCAAAATTGAAGGAATTATTCCAGCTTTGGAAACAGCACATGCACTGGCAGTTCTGCATAAAATGAAATTTGAGAAAAATCAGGTTGTTGTTATTAATTTATCAGGTAGAGGAGATAAGGATTTAGAAACTTATATAGCAAATTTGAAAGATGAGTAAGTTAACGAGTTTATTTAATGAAAAAAAGCATAATTTATTATCAGTTTTTTTCACAGCAGGTTTTCCTAAATTAAATGATACTGAAATTATTATTAAAAGTTTAGAGAATAGTGGAGTCGACTTTATTGAAGTTGGATTGCCATATTCAGATCCATTAGCTGATGGTCCAACTATTCAGCACAGTAGTTCGGTTGCTTTAAGTAACGGAATGAATTTGGATTTAATTTTCAATCACTTAGAAGCCTTAAAGGGTTCTGTAAAAATCCCCTTGGTTTTAATGGGTTATTTAAATCAGATTATTAAATATGGTGATGTTAAGTTTTGCCAGCGCTGTAAAGATTGCGGTATTGAAACTGTTATTATTCCAGATTTACCTATGATTGAGTACGAATCTCATTACAAAGCTTTATTTGCTGAGTATAACATATCGAATGTATTTTTAATTACACCACAAACTTCAGTAGAGCGAATTAGAAAAATTGATGAAATGAGCAATGCTTTTATTTATGTTGTTGCATCCTCGTCAATTACTGGAGCTAAAGGAGAAATTTCAGAAAAGCAAATTGCTTATTTTAAGCGAATTGAACAAATGAATTTAAAGAGTGTATTAATAGCAGGTTTTGGAATTTCTGATAAATCTACATTTAACAAAGCGTGTGAATATATGAATGGGGCAATTATTGGTTCTGCATTTATTAATTATTTATCCGATAATGGAAGTAGCACTATAACTAAATTTGTTGGTGATATTTTAGATTAAAATTTTGAAATATTCTTCTATATTGTAAAACCCTAAAATCAAATGTATTGAATTTAGGGTTTTGTTGCTTTAATACTTAATGCAAAAAAATTAGAGATATGCTATTTATTCAATTGGGAAATTAAAATAAGTAGTAGGATAAGGTTCATTACGTAAAGTAAAATGCCACCATTCTTGAGGATAATTTCTAAAGTTGTGTTTTTTCATTACCTCTTGCAAAATCGCGCGATTTTGAATTTGATTTGAAGTTAAATCTTGATTTGATACCATAGATTCTTTTCCAAAAAAATCATATGAACTTCCCATATCTAATTCTTCTTTAGATTCGCTTGATAAATTTATTAAGGTAATATCAACGGTACTTCCTCTACTATGCCCAGATTTTGATGCAATATATTGTTCTTTGAATAAATTTTCTTTCTTTACCGTTGGATAGTATATTTTTTTATTAATTGTATCATTTAGATCTTTTGCCCAATGAACAAAATGGTCTACAGCTTTTTGAGGTCGGTAAGCGTCATATATTTTCAGGCCTAAGTTTTTTTTATTTAAATGTAGTTGTACTTTTTTTAATGCTAAAGCTGTTTCTAAAGTAACAATTCCAACAGGTTTTAAATATCCATTAATTGGTTTACCTATAAAATTATTTGTACCTGCATATCTTAGCTCTAATTCAATAGAAGGGATAATTTGTTTAATATACACAAAGCCTTTAGGTAGGCTTTGTGCATTGTTTTTAACAGAAATAATTAAAAACGTAATAAACAATAAATGTCTAATTTTTTTAGTTAACACGATCCCCATTTACATAGGTTTCAACGGCTTTAATATATGGAATTTTAGCATCATCAACTTCCATAATATTCTTATCAAGAATTATAAAATCTGCAAATTTTCCAACTTCGATACTTCCTTTTTCTTGTTCTTCAAAATTTGAAAAAGCCGCCCAAATAGTCATTCCTTTTAAGGTTTCCTCTCTAGTCAATGCATTTTCCATTTGAAAACCATTTTCAGGATAATTATTTAAATCTTTTCGAGCAACAGAGGCATAAAAAGTTAAAAAAGGACTTACTTTCTCAACAGGAAAATCTGTTCCTAAAGCAATTTTACCATACTTATTTAATAAATCTTTATAGGCATAAGAAGTTTTAATTCGTTTTGGACCAACTCTATCTTCTGCCCAATACATATCACTGGTTGCGTGTGTCGGCTGCACAGATGGTAATATATTATCAAAATACTTAAAATCTTCTGGATCTAAAATCTGAGCGTGCTCAATTCTCCATCGTCTATCTTTTTGATTTGTTAAAACATCTTTATAAGTTTTTAACATCAAATAATTAGCAGAATCACCAATAGCATGTGAATTCATTTGATACTCTGAAGCAGCAATTTGTTTAGCTACATTCATATATTCCTCAGGTGTTGCTAAAATAGCCCCAAAATGATTGTGTTTATCATAATAAGGTTCTTTCATTGCTGCACCGCGAGAACCCAAAGCACCATCACCATATACTTTTATGGAACGAACATTCAATCTATCAGTTTTAATAATTCCTTTGTTTAAATAATAATCCACGTCCTTCGGTGTATTAGAAACCATGGCGTATATTCTTATTTTTAAGTCACCAGTTTGATGTAAACTATCTATCAACTCAATAGCTTCGCGAGGAAGGCCAGCATCATCAACGGTTGTTAAACCATAACTAAAACTAATTTTTTCAGCATCTTTTAGTGCTTGAATTTGGGCTGCTTTTGATGGAGTTGGAATTTTAGATTCAATTAAGTCCATAGGATTATCAATAAAAATCCCTGTTAATTTCCCATTTTTTTGATGAATGTCACCACCTGAGAAGGGCGTTTTAATGGTGACGCCAGCTAAGTCAATCGCGGCTTGATTTGCTAATAATGCATGTCCATCAATTCGTGTAATGGCAATAGGTGTATCAGGAAATAGCTCGTCTAGTTTGTCTTTAGAAGGGAATTCTTTGACTTCCCAATCATTTTGATCCCATCCGCGACCCGTAATATAGCTTACATTTTTTTCTTTTTGAAAGTCAACTATTTTCTGAATAACCTCATCAAAACTTTTAGTACCTGTTAAATCTACTTTTTGTTGTTGAAGTCCTAATCCAAAAAAATGACAGTGTGCATCGATTAAGCCAGGAACAATTGTTTTTCCTTCAGCATTTATTACTTGTGTTGAAGTATACTTCTCTTCAATTTCGGCAGTAGTACCAACTGCAATTATTTTTCCTTGTTGAGTTGCAAATGCCTCAGCTTTATCAAAGTTTTCGTTTACGGTATAAATGTTAGCATTTATTACCATAGCGTCTACAGTAATTTTTTTTGAACAAGAGAGCGCAGTAATTGTTAATAAAACAAATAGTAATTTTTTCATTTAAAATATTTTTATGGATTAATTTAAATAGGTATCTAAAAGATAAACTAACGAAGTCATTGAAGCAGCTCCTAATTCTAATTCACGTTTGTTCACTTTATCAAAAGTATCAGTTTCTGCGTGGTGATAATCAAAATAGCGTTGAGAATCTGGTCTATATCCAAATAATGAAATGCTTCCATCTTTTAAAGGACCAATATCAGCACCGCTACCACCTATATTAATATCATGTAAGCCGTATGGAGCTAATAAAGATTTCCAACTCTTAAATAATTCATGATTTTCTCCACTTTTATCAAATGAAAAACCTCTAGGCGTAAATCCACCAGAGTCTGATTCTAAGGCAGCTACATGTGTTTCGTTATTGTTTTTCGCTTCTTCAGCATATTTTTTTCCTCCTCGTAAACCATTTTCTTCATTCATAAATAGTACAACTCTAATGGTATGTTTTGGTTTAATATTGTTTAGTTTCAACAAACGAGCAACTTCAATAGATTGTACTATTCCGGCACCATCGTCATGTGCACCATCACCTATATCCCAAGAATCTAAATGGCCACCAACTACAATATATTTGTCTGGGAATTCACTTCCTTTAATTTCTCCAATGACATTAAAAGAGGGTGCATCTGGAAGTGTTTTACAACTTTGTTTAAACGAAAATTTTAAGTCTGGATTTTCTTTTAAATGTTCACTTAATAAGTTGGCTGCTTTTGTGCTTATTGCTGCAGTTGGAACTTTTTCTTGTTCTGATAGATCTCCATAGCTCATAGTTCCAGTATGTGGATAATCATCAATATTATGAGTCATTGAGCGCACAATTACTCCTAAAACGCCAAATTTACCTGAAATTTTAGCTCCATTTACTCTTTGGCCTACACAGCCTCCATAAGCTCTAAAAGTTTTAATATGCGTATCATCAAAAGGTCTATTGAAAAATACGATTTTTCCTTTTAATTTCTCACCTAAAGCTTCAGCTTCGTCTAAACTTTGAACTTCAATCACTTCACCAGTTACTCCATTTTCTGGAGTTGCAATTGAACCACCTAAAGCGCAAATAGGCACATTGAATGTTGAATTATTAACAGTAAATGATGCTTCTTCTTTTTCACCACGAACCCAGTGGGGAACCATTACAGGTTGTAACCAAACTTTATCAAAATCTAAATCGGTCAATAATTTTTCTCCCCACTCAACTGCTTGTTGTGCTTGAGGGGAACCAGATAAACGTCCGCCAATATCATTACTTAATACATCTAACCATTGATAGCATTGACCGTTAGTTAGTGCTGAATTAAATATTTGCTTAATGGTGGTTGAATCTGTTTTGTTTACAGTTTGAATAATAGTAGGTTTTGTTTTACTATCAGTACAAGAAATTAAAATAATCACTAAACTGAAAGCAAGAAAAAAGTTTTTCATTTTATAGTAGTTTTTAAGATGGTTAAAACTACATAAAAAAGTTTAATTTAAATAAAAGGTTTTAAGTGAAAAAATATTCGTTGTTTTTAACCAACACTTACTCCAAAATACGACCCAATTAAAGCGGTTATCCCCATTGCTAAAGTTCCCCATAAAGTTATTCTAATAATAGCTTTAATAATATTTGAACCGCCAGTTTTAGCCGCCACAATTCCTAAAATAATTAAAAATAATAATGCGAACACATACTGTAAATAAATCATTAAAGTTACTGAAGCAAATAAAGCAACAATTACGGGTAATAAACCACCAAATAGGAAGGCGGCGCCAGATGCAAGAGCAGCTTGTAAAGGCTTCGCTTGTGTAATTTCATTAATTCCTAGCTCATCCCGGGCGTGAGCTTCAAGAGCGTTATGAGCAGTTAATTCTTTTGCAACCTGAAGAGCCAAATCTTTTTTTAAGCCTCTATTTTCATAAATTTTTGCTAATTCTACTAATTCATCATTAGGTGTTTCTTCCAGTTCAATCTTTTCTCTTTGAAGATCAGAAGCCTCTAAATCTGCCTGAGAACTAACTGAAACATATTCACCGGCTGCCATAGATAAAGCTCCAGCAACTAATCCGGCAACTCCGGCGAGCACAATAGGCTCTCTTATGGTACTTGCAGCAGCAACACCAATAATTATACTTGCAGTTGATAAAATGCCATCATTTGCACCTAAAATTGAAGCCCTCAACCAACCACTTCTATTGACATAATGTTTTTCTGGAGTCATATAATATTAAATTTATATTAGACAAAAACTAAATTATTTTGAATATTCAGCTAGTAGAATAGATTTATTTATTTTGTATGTACGCAAAGCTTAGGATTATAAATCAAATTTATAAGTTATTCCAGCTAGTATTTGCAATGGTTGAACCTCATAGTTTACAAAAGTAAAATACTTTTCTCCTAACGCATTATTTATTTTCGCAAAAGCGGTTAACCTATCAGAAAATACATATCCTCCGTTAAGGTTTAAATCCATATATGATTTATTTTTAGTAATCATCCCGTTTTCAGAGTTTAAACCATATGGGATTACAAAATCTTTTGTTTCACCGTTGTAAAATAATTTAACTCCAGCAAACCATTTTTTATTTTGGTAGTCGGCAGAAATAGTGGCTGTAATTGTTGGTAAATTCCAAGCTTCTAGTTCGTTTTCTGTAGTGAAATTCGAATAATTTATAGAAGCGCCAAAATCAAATTCATCAGAAGCATCTATCGTAATTTCACCAAACACACTAAGTGTTTTTATGTTGTCATAAACTACATTGAAGGAGTTTCCAGCTTCATAAGCATTCTCAATAAAAATAGTTCCATCAGTTTTTGTTTGATTTTGAATAAATAAAGGTTTGTTTATTTCAGATGTATGACTCACATTAAAATTATAGCCAATGTTTGAAGCTAATTTACCTTTTGCTCCAGCAAATGCTTTATACTGCTTATCAGTTTGTAAGATATTTAATGTTGGTGATACATATGGATTTTTGTTTGCAAAATTAGCATAGGTATTTTGATCTAAATCACCCGTAACACCAGCCACTAGTGTTAATACTTCATCAATCATTTTTAATGATGCTGTTACATTTGGGTAGGCATAAAAATTAGTCACTTTATTTTCCAAATCATTGGTGTAGTATAATTTTGCGCCTAAGTTCACTGTTAAATTTTCACGAAGAACTTCAAAATTTGGATTAAATCCTAAGTTTAAGAAACTATATTTTATATCGTCGGTTGTGATATAGTTTTGATTGAATTTTCCAGAAGTTAAATCAACTAAAAAATCAGCGTTTATTAGCTCCGTAGAAATTGGAAACTCAATTGTGGGTTTTATTAAAAGTCGGACTTCATTACTGTTATAATCATCTGAAAAATTTACAATTTCGGCAGTGGCACTTTTAAGAAAGGAATCTTCCAATGCTATTTTTCCTCCTAAATAACTTTTTTTATAAATGAGCTCTTCATCTATGGAATTTATAACCGCATCTTCAAAAATCAGGTCACTTGATATACCATAATAATTAAATTGCTTGCGTTGAACACCAGCATTTACTTGCCAATTGTAGTCCCTATCAAATTGTTTGTAATATCCATCAATTCTAGTATCAGAAAAATTAGTATTCAGTATCACATCATTAATACCACCTTCAGAAGAATGGTGATTGATAAATATACCGAAATCGTTATATCTAGTATCTCCAGAATGGATGTAGGCTTCAAAAAGCGGACTTGTAAAGTTTCCAAATCCCGCTGAAATATAGTTTTGAAACAATCGGTCTTTAGGCTCTCTAACAACACCTTTAGCTTTTCCTTTTGAAGGCGTAAAAGTGGAGGCTACAGGAATTGAAAAAATACTATACGTAACTTTTTCTTTTTCGATAGTATTTGCATCTTCAATTGTTGGATTTGATGTTACTTTGAATGCATCAGAAATTGTAGGCGTATATGGTTTTATAACACTAATTACTTCGGTTTTTAACGTATCTTTTTTTGTTTCTTGTGAAAAAGAAAAAATTGTTAGGAGTAATGCTAATGAAGATATAATAAGCTTTCGCATATGTATTCGTTTATTTGAGTATTTGTTAATTTTTTATGGACTCGTTAGTTTTTGCTTCTTCGGTTTTAATTCTGTTTAATTCCTTTGTAGCTTCTTCAACTACATCATCAAATTCACCAAAGTTTTTAAGTACACTTTCTAAAATATAAGTGGCTTGATAGGCATCTTTTAATTCATAATAATTACTTGCCATTAGAATTAATCCTTTCGCACCCCAATATTTATAGGCTGAATAATCTGAAGCAATTTTTTGAACTATTTCATTAGAAACTCTATAGCTTCCGTCTTTATTTTCAAAGTAAGCATCATAAAATAAAGCTTCAGCTTTTAATTCTCCTGAAGCAACTTTCTCCACTTCTTTATAGGCTCCTCTTGCTTTTTCTAAATCTTCAGTTTGTATTGCTGAACGAGCAATTATAACGTGTGCATCAGATTTTATACGATCTTCAAGTTTTGTGTTTTTCAATACTAACTCTGCATAATCTACAGCTTTATCAAATTCTTTATTTTCATAGTATCCTTTCATTAAGTTAGATTGAGCAAAGGTGATGTTTTGTGGCAAATTAGCTTCACTTTCTAAACGTTCTAACAATGGAATTGCACTATTCCAATTGGTATTTTCTAAATGAATTTGAGATAAAGTTGCAAGTGAACTTTCAGTAAATTCATTTCTTTCTTGATTGATAACAAACGTGTAATATGGAATTGCTTTTGAATACTGATTTTCTGAAAATAGCGATTGTGCTAAATAAAAATTAGCTTGTAAGGTGTGTAGTCCTTTTGGAAACTGTTGTACATATTTTGTAAAACTTTCAACTGCTTTTTTATGGTTGTTTTGAAGGTATTGTTTTTCGGCAGATTCATACGTATCATTATCTAATTCTGCATCTGTAACATTCACAAAATCAATATCTTTTACCCATAATGCGTATTCATCAACCTTACCTATATCTACATAAATTTGTCGCGTATTTTTCACTGCTTGTCTCGCTGCTGGAGTATTTGGAAAACGTTTTACAATATTCTTGTAAATTGCTAATGCCTGTTCATTTTCATCGGTATTGTAATAAATTAATCCTTTTTTAAGTAGTGATTTTGAAACTAACGGACTTCTTTTATAAGTTGAAATAAGTTGATCAAAATTTTCTAGGGCCAATCCATTATTATTTTTATTGAAGTAAGAATTTCCTAAAACATACAATGCATCATCTCTATAAGTAGATTTTGAATACGAGTTTAAAAATGAATTTAACTCAGCTATTTTATCGTTTTCTTTGTTTATTAAACCGTAACTAATTGCTTTTTGAAATTGTGCGTAATCTGCATCAATTCCATTCATTTGGATTGCTTTATTATAATAATCTATTGCGTTAGAATAACTACTGCTCGCAAAATAACTGTCAGCAATTCTTAAATAACTATCGTTAATTCTTACAATATCATCTGAGTTTTTATTTGTGTAGTTTTTAAATTCTTGTATTGCTTTATTGTACTGTTTTAGTTTAAAGTGCGTGTATGCAATATTGTAATTTATATGTTTAAACTCATTGGTTTTTGAAGCTTCACTTATTGAAGTAAATGATTCAAAATTCGCTAAAGCCTTCATAAAATTATTCAATCTATAATTAGATTCTCCTTTCCAAAAAGTAGCTTGAGCAGTAATATTTTCATCTAATGGTACGCTTAAAGAATTTTCAAAATTCTCTATTGAACTTTCATAATTTCCTTCAACAAATAGTTCAACACCTCTATAAAAAGCTACTTTTTGAAACAATGCTTTTTCCTTAGTACTTTTCTTATTTTTCAAATAGCTTAAGGCACCTTCAAAATCTTTTGAAGTAATATAAGCACTGATAATTAAGTCGTTAATTTCGTTTTTATGTTCTGAATTTGGATACAATTTAATATACTCTTGTAAAACCTCAGGAACACTTTTATAAGGGTTTCCAATTTCATAACTTAATTTGGCATAATTTAACCAAGCATCTTTTTGAATTTCAGGTTTAAACTTCATTTCAGCCGCATTTCTAAACGCATTTAAAGCTTCATTCTTTTTATCGAGTTTTAGATAGCATTCAGCTAAATGATAATAAGCGTTTTGTGCAACCGCATTATTCCCATTTATTATTTTATTAAAATTATTGATGGCATTTTCAAAATCGTTTTGTTGATAATAAGCATATCCTAAGAAGTAATAATCTGTATTATTCCATTTACCTCGTTTTCCTTTATAATTTTTTAGGTGAAGAATTGCTTCCTCATATTTTTGAAGATTGAAATAACTTTCTCCAACAATCTTTGAAATTTCAGAATGTTCTATACGTTTTGCTTTTTCAAGTAGCGGTAAGCCGTGTTCAATTGCTTTTTCAAACTTTCCTAGTTTAAAGTTCATATCAGCTAAATAATAAGAAACATCCGTTTTAAAATTTTGATCTTCAGCTACATCACCCAAATAGGCGTCAGCCGTTTCATAATCATCGTCTTTATAAGCAATGTAACCGTAATAATATTTTGCCTGAGAACCATACTCCTGAGAGTCTAGAAGTAATAAAAAGTATTCTTTGGCTTTTGTGTACGCTTTATTGGCGAATAATGAATAGGCATATTTAAAATTAAAATCTTCTTCCTTTCTTATTGTTAGATTTGTTGTATTTACCCTTGAAAACCATTTTGCAGCATAGGAATATTTTCCAATCTTAAAGTAATAATTAGCAACATCCATAAAAGCACTATTTCGCTTTGTACTTGTTGGGTATTTATCTACAAATTGTTGCATTAAATCGTCTGAATTTGGTTGCTCTAATCGTATGGCGCAGTTGGCAGCATAATATTCACAATTTGCTTTTAATTCTGTAAAATTGTCAAACTGATATTTTATTTTATTAAATTTTTGCTGAGCTGCGACAAACGCTTTATTTTGATACAATTCAATTGCATGATTATATTCAGAAAGAGAGTTGGTATAAATGGCGGTTTTTTGTGCTAATATCGAAAAGGTTATAAAAAATACAATAATTGGTAGAACAACTTTTTTATACTTCATTTTAATATAAATTGAAAGATTTAATTATAAACTAATAACGCATTTTTTTACTGAAATTGCATTATTAAGCCGAATTTTTTTTATGAATGTATGAATACAACAACTATTCCTTTTTTAGAATACAAAAAACTATTTTATTATTAGATACGTATAAGTTGAAACTTTAAGTTTAAATATTTAGATTTGTTACAAATCTATATTTCTATGTCTGAAGAAATTCTATCCTTGCAAAATGCACAAATATTTCAAAGAGAAAATTTGGTATTATCTGATGTTAATTTAACTATTAATAAAGGCGAATTTGTTTATTTAATTGGAAAAACGGGCAGCGGAAAAAGTAGTTTAATGAAAACTTTATACGGTGATTTACCTTTAGAACAAGGGGAAGGAAGTATTGTGGAGTTTAATTTAAAAACCTTAAAAGAAAAGGAAATTCCATATTTAAGAAGAAAAATTGGTATTGTTTTTCAAGATTTTAAATTGTTAAATGATAGAAGTGTTTTTGAAAACTTATTATTTGTGCTAAAAGCAACAGGTTGGAAAGATAAGGTTAAAATGAAAACCAAAATTAACCAAGTTTTATCTAAAGTTGGAATGGAAACTAAAGATTTTAAAATGCCGTTTCAATTGTCAGGAGGAGAACAACAGCGTATTGCTATTGCCAGAGCACTCTTGAATGATCCAGATCTTATTTTAGCTGACGAACCTTCGGGAAATCTTGATCCTGCAACTTCTGTTGACGTTATGAATGTTTTAAAGGAAATTCATTCGGGTGGCAAAACGATATTGATGGCAACACATGATTATGCTCTTATTTTAAAATTCCCATACCGAACTATTAAGTGTGAAGGAGGCGAATTATTTGAAGTAGTGCAACAGAAAAATGGTGTTTAAAAATGATTTCTGTTTTAATTCCTGTTTATAATTATAAAGTTCAACCTTTAATAGAGAATTTAATTTATCAGTTTGAAAAGTTGAATTGTACTTGGGAAATTTTAGTTTCAGATGACGCTTCTCAAAGTGAATTTCAAACCGAGAATATAAAATTTATTAATTCTATACGAAACTTAAATATTAAATTATTTCTACAAGAAGTAAATTTGGGAAATGCATTGAATAGAAATTATTTACTAGAAAAAGCTTCTTATAATTGGTTGTTATTTCTCGATGCTGATGTGTTTCCAGTGCACAACAACTTTTTGTCAGTTTTTATTGATAAATTAGAATCTACAGATAAAGATATTATTGCAGGAAATGTAATTTACGACACCAACAATCCTTTACCACATTTATTAAGGTGGAGGTATGGGAAAAAGAAAGAAGAAATTTCTTTTACTGAAAGAGAGAACAACCCAATTCTAAATTTAAGAGGTGCTAATTTCGCAATTAGAAAATCAATAATGCTTATCTCAAACTTTCCTGTCTTGAAAGAGAAGTATGGTTTTGTTGATACTCGTTTTTTTCTTCAGTTTAATAAAAATCAAATTTGTGTCATTGATAATCCTGTTTACCATTTAGGAATAGAAGAAAACTCTTTTTTTTTAGAGAAAACAAAAAAGGCGATTTCAAATGCACTGTTTTTGCTAAACGAGAATGATAGATTAGCGGATCAAATTTCACTTGTAAGTACCTATAAAAAAATTAGATTTTTAAAAGTGATTTTATCTAATATTTATGTGCGATTTCATAAGTCTTTAGAAAAAAATATATATTCAGACAAACCATCTATTTTTTTATTTCAAACTTATAAAATTTTATACTTGAGTTATTTAGATAATTTAAAAATAGAAACTAATTTTTCTTCTTGACGTTCCCAAGTTAATTTTTTTGAAGCTATTTCTAAATTTAATTGATAAAATAATTTTCCGTTTTTTACTACTTTATTTATAGCTTTAGCGATACTCTCAGGAGAGTGATTGTCTATTATTTCTCCAACTTTATATGTTTCAACAACTTTTTTAATTTCAGGCAGGTAGGTTGCTACAACAGGTGTTTTAGCTTGGATGTAGTCAAATAGTTTATTGGGAAGAGAGTATTTGTAGCTTAAACCTAAGTTTTCTTCTAAGCTGATTCCTAAAGTTGCATTTTGAGTTAAAGTTACTAATTTCTCAGGTTCAATATTTCCTAATAAAATTACTTTTTCTTCAACTTTACAACAGTTAATTTTTTCTTGTATTTTAGATTTGAATGGTCCATCCCCTGCAATTTTTAATTTAATATGTTCAACTAATTTCATAGCTTCTATTAAAGCCAATAAACCTCTGCCATTATTTAAAGCGCCCTGATAAATAATATATCTATCTTTTGACTCTGAAAAGTGAGATTCATTGTATTTTGGAAAATTTTTTATGACCAAAGGTTTTACATCATAATTTTTGTTAAACCAATTTGCTATAGAATCTGAAACGGTATAGAAATATAACTGTTTAGGTACTAGCCATTTTTCTAAAAAACGCCATACTTTTTGTGAATATCTCCCTTGTATTGAAGGTAATTCTGAAAATAATTCGTGACTGTCAAAAACTAACTTCTTATTAAATAGTTTACTTATTAGGTAGTTTGGAAATAAGGTATCTAAATCATTTGCAAGTAGCATATCTTTTTTTAGAAACAGAAGTTTAATAAATAATCGCAAATTATATTCAGCATAAAACAAAAAACCAGAGGTAAACAAAAGTTTCATTCTGGTTGTGTTGTATTTTCGATTTATTTTTTGGCTGTTTTTTAACTTTCTACCAATTAATAATACTTCAAAATTATTTTCAGTTAACGTAGTACACACTTTATGAACTCGTTGGTCGGTTATTAAATCATTTGTTACGGAAACTAGTATTCGTTTCAAAGCATCATTATTTTATGCAAAATAAGAATTTTATTTGTCTTTTTTTGTCAGATAAAAGATGTTAAGGATTAAAATAAAACTATTTGTTATAATAATTGGCCAAGAAATGGCTAACATTATTCCGTACACAACAAATAACAATGCACCTATTGAGTTTATAACTCTTAAAGTGTTTACGTTTTTCATCATAAATGAAATAATTAAGACTAGTGATGCTAAATAACCTATCCATTCAGTAAATGTAATTCCTAATATCATGTAAAATTTTTTAAGTTCACAAATATAGGTAGAAAAGGAATAATAAATGGTTATAAAAAAAGAAACCTCACCCAAAGAATGAGTGAGGAAAATTGCTATGAAAAAGATGGTAAGCTATGAAACTTACCGATGCAAAGATATGAACTTTTTCAATATAAATAGATATTTTTTGTTAAATTTTTCTAAAAAAATAAGTGCTGTAACAGAATTAGCATATACTATTAAATTCTTAAAAAATTATTCAATTATAGCTTCATAAATTAAATCATGTATTATTGTTCTAATATCTTTTTCACCAAGTTTATTGTTACTCATAGTTGGATATACTCTGTTTGATAGAAAAACATATAACAAACCATTGTTAGGATCAACCCACGCAAAAGTTCCAGTAAAACCACTGTGCCCAAAACTATTATTGGAAGCCAAACTACTCGCTGCTTTTTCTTCTGGATTTATTTGAGGCTTGTCAAATCCAAGGCCTCTTCTTATGCTATCTTTTGCATAATAACGGTGGTTAAATTTATCTAGAGTTTTTGCTTCAAGGTATTTATCACCACCATAATATCCTTTTTGTAAATACATTTGCATCATTTTTGCAACATCATTTGAATTTGCAAATAGTCCTGCATTTCCGCTAACACCATTCATCATGGCGGCTCCCATATCGTGCACATACCCTTGTAATGTTTGATGTCTAAAGTACTCATCTTTTTCAGTAGGTACAATACTGTTTTTAGGAAATTTTTCTAATGGATTGTATGTTAATGTTTGAGCGCCTAATGGTTTATAAAAATGTTCAACGTTTAATTTATCCATTTCTTTATGATAGGTATCTTTTATATATTTTTTAAATAGGTAGAAAAGTAATCCACTGTATTTATATCCTTCTTCTAAACGTTGAGGTGCGTCAGCAATTTGTTTGTAAATAGAATCGGTATAAGAATTTAGTAGGTATAAATTTTCAGCTACTTTAATTGAAAAATTCTCATTTTTAGTTTTACTGTAATATTCCTTGAAAGGTTGTTTAGTAATACTATCAATTGTTTCTAAGTAATAAGGAATCCAAGGTTTTATTTTGGCTACATGAGATAAAGCTTCTTTTATGGTTATAGTGTCTTTATTAGAACCCTTTAAATAGGGCAATAATTCTCCAAGAGTTGTATTTAAATTAAATAAACCAAGTTCTTCACTTTTCATAATCATTGGCAAACCACCTAATATTTTTGTTACGGAAGCCAAATCATATAGATCTGTTAATTCAACTTTTTGTTTTTTATCATAAGTATGAAAACCAAAACTTTTATGGTACACTACTTTTCCATATCGAGCAACTAAAACTTGTCCGCCAGGGGCCATTAAAGAGTCAACCACCATGGTAGTCATTGAATCTATTTTTTGAAGTAGTTTAGAACTCATATCAACTTCTTCAGGAATTGTATAGGAGAGCCTCATTAAATTTGGTGTAGTCAATCCAGTTCCCTCAGGAAAAATATGTTTAATTGAAACGGGTAATTTTCCTTTCATTTCAATAGCTCCAAAAATCATTTGTGCTGAAATATCTTGTGAAATTTTACTATTTTGGTAGGAAACCATAACAGCGTCAATATTTTCAAAACTTGATATTTCTAAAAGCGCGTATGGACTAGCAAATACATCTAGAATTACTTTTTTATCTTTTGAAATTTCTTGAACCCAAGTGATTTCATCTTTCGACATTTTAAAACTTTTCCAAGGAGTTTCATTTGATTTATGGTAACCAATGATAATAGTAGTGTAACTTTTTAATTTTTCTTTTAAATCAAATATATTTTCACTTTGTACAATGTCAACATTTGTATATTTCTTTAAGGTGTTGGTAAAATTAAAATTATCAGAATCTCCTAATTTTATATAGGCAATTTTTGAATTGGCTATATCTTTTATGGGTAATGTTTGGCCATCATTTTTAACAAGTGTGATTGCTTCTTTCATTAAAGACCTATACAATAATTCGTCTTTTATAGTGATGATATCGTCCTGAATAGTTGTTTCTTCTATTGGTGTAAAATGGTTTAATCCTGCCCAATATTTTGCTTTTAATATTTTTCGAACAGATTCGTTTAATCGATTTTCTGTAAATTGATTGTTTTTAAGTGCACTTTTTAATTTTTTTACTGCAGCTTTTACATCTTCTGGAATTAACAGCATATCATTACCAGCCATAAAAGCT
>NZ_JABDRI010000068.1 GCF_013041805.1 Lutibacter sp. | reverse complement strand
GTCATTCTAGCTCCGTGCTCTGAAGCAAATGAGTCTCTAATGGCTTTATATAATTGTGTTTTTAAAGATTTTGGAATCAATTCTAACACAATTTCAGCTTTTGCAGGTTCAAAAATATAATCTGTATTACCTTTTATTTCGCCTTCAATTGGTTCAATAGGTAAAAACTGTTCTATTGTTTCAATTTGAGTTGCTGCGTTTTTAAATCTATTATAAACTAACTCAACTTTATCATACGTACCTTCCGCAAATAAAGACATTATTTTCTCAGCTATTACAGCAACATTATCAAAGGTTAGCTCATCAAAAACTTCATTATTATTTTCAATTACATGAAAGTTTTTAGCTAAAATATCATTCCCTTTTTTACCTATAGTTAAAAGATCAACTTTTTTCCCTTTATATTTAGTTTCAATTAATTGAATTGAAGCCTTTATAATTGTTGAATTAAATCCACCACACAAACCTCTATTTGAGGTAATTGGAACCAATAATACTTTTGAAACTTCTTTTTGTTCAGAATAAACACCACCTACTTCACCTTCTAATGTTGCACTTAAACTCTGTAAAAGTTCTGTCAACTTATCGGCATACGGACGCATTTGAGTAATTGCATCTTGTGCTTTTTTCAACTTAGCAGCAGACACCATTTTCATGGCGCTAGTAATTTGCATTGTTGAACCAATGGATGTAATTCTGTTACGTATTTCTTTTAAGTTTGCCATTCTAATTTGGTTTCTAGTATTGAGTACTAAGTATTGAGAAATTTATCTTAATACTACATACCAACGTATTTTTATGCGTATTTAGCTGAAACTTCTTTTGCTGCACTTGTTAGCGTGTCAATAACCTCATCCGTTAATTTACCTGATTTTAAAACATCTAACGTATCTCTATGCTTTGCATTTAAATATTGAATGAAATCGCTTTCAAATTCTTTTACTTTTTCAACAGGAACCGCTCTTAATAAGTTTTTAGAACCTGCATATATAATTGCAATTTGATCTTCAACTTTAAATGGATCGGATTGATTTTGCTTTAAAATTTCTACGTTACGCTTCCCTTTTTCTATTACATTTAAAGTAGCTGAATCTAAATCAGAACCAAATTTAGCAAAAGCTTCTAGCTCGCGATATTGTGCTTGGTCTAATTTTAAAGTACCTGCTACTTTTTTCATTGATTTAATTTGAGCATTACCCCCAACACGAGATACCGAAATACCTACGTTAATTGCAGGACGAACCCCCGAGTTAAATAAATCAGATTCTAAGAAAATTTGTCCATCAGTAATTGAAATTACGTTTGTTGGAATGTATGCAGAAACATCACCTGCTTGTGTTTCAATAATTGGTAAAGCTGTAAGGGAACCTCCTCCTTTAACTTTTCCTTTCAATGAAACTGGAACATCATTCATTTGAGATGCAATGGTATCATCTGTAATAATTCTTGCTGCACGTTCTAATAAACGAGAGTGTAAATAAAATACATCTCCAGGATATGCCTCACGTCCTGGTGGACGACGTAATAATAATGAGATCTCACGGTATGCAACTGCTTGTTTAGATAAATCATCATAAACAATTAATGCAGGACGACCTGTATCTCTAAAATATTCACCAATTGCAGCACCTCCCATTGGAGCATATACTTGCATTGATGCTGGATCTGAAGCATTAGCAGCAACAATTGTTGTATAAGCCATAGCTCCTTTTTCCTCTAATAAACTTGCAATTCCGGCAACAGTAGATGCTTTTTGACCGATTGCAACATAAATACAATATACTGGTACTCCAGCATCGTAAAATTCTTTTTGATTGATAATGGTATCAATAGCCACTGTAGATTTCCCAGTTTGACGGTCACCAATAATTAACTCACGCTGACCTCTACCAATTGGAATCATTGCGTCAACAGCTTTTACACCTGTTTGTAATGGTTCCGTTACAGGCTCACGGAAAAGTACACCTGGCGCTTTACGTTCTAAAGGCATTTCAAAAGTTTCACCTTGAATAGCTCCTTTACCATCAATTGGCAATCCTAATGCATTTACAACACGTCCAACAATGCCTTCTCCAACTTTTAATGAGGCAATTCTTTCAGTACGTTTAACTGTAGAACCTTCAGTAATAGTTTTTGAGTGCCCTAATAAAACAACACCTACATTGTCTTCTTCTAAGTTTAATACAATTCCTTCTAATCCATCTTCAAACTCAACTAGCTCTCCATATTGTACATTAGATAAACCGTATACACGTGCTATACTATCACCTACCTGAAGCACAGTTCCTACTTCATCAAGTGAAGCTGCCGTGTCAAATCCTGCTAATTGTTGTTTTAAAATCGCTGATACTTCAGCTGGTTTTATTGATGCCATTTTATATATTTTTTAAAACTTAAAACTTTATAATTTTCGATAGCTTTCGCTTTCAAATTGTCTTTTTAATCCTTGTAATTTATTTGCAACACTTGCATCGTATTGAACATCTCCAATTCGTAAGATAAATCCACCAATAATTTCAGGATTTATTACATTTTCAATTGTTGCTTCTTTTCCTGTAAGCTCTTTTACTTTACTTAACACTTTTTTATTTAAAGCATCCGTTAAAGGAAATGCTGAAGTCACCTTCGCAACTTCTATTCCTTTTAACTTATCGAAAAGAACAGTATATTTTTTTGCTACGTAACTTAATATTGCTAATCTTTTATTGTCAATTAATAAATTGATTAAACCTATTGTTAAACTTGAGACTTTAGATGCAAAAAGTTGATTTAACGCAGCTTTTTTTAATTCAGTTTTTATAACTGGACTAGTAAGTAGCACTTGTAATTCATCACTTTCTTCAATGGTAGTAGCAATCAACATCATGTCTTCATTCACCTGAACTTCTTTTTGTTGTTCAAGTGCAAAACTTAATATTGCTTTTGCATATCTTATGGCTGCTCTAGATCCGCTCATTTGATTTTATTAACTAATTGTAACTTCTTTTAATAAATCTTCAACAAGTTTTGTTTGCTTTTTTTGGTCAGAAAGTTCACCTCTCACAACTTTTTCAGCAATACTTATTGATAGCTCAGCCACTTGATTTTTTAAATCTGAAATAGCTGCTTGTTTTTCGGATTGAATAGTAGCTTGCGCTTGTTCAACTACTTTGTTTGCTTGAATTTGTGCTTCCTCTTTTGCCTCAGAAATAATAGTTTCTTTCATTTCACGTGCTTCTTTTAAAAGCGTATCGCGTTCAGCTCTTGCTTCTTTTAAAATACGCTCGTTATCAGCATTTAAGTTTTGCATTTCTTTACGAGCATTTTCAGCTTGATCTAATGCATCTTTTATTCCATCTTCACGTTCACTAACTGAATTTAAAATTGGCCCCCAAGCAAATTTCTTCAACAAAAGTACTAGTCCTATAAATAAAACTAATTGCCAAACGAATAATCCTAAAGAAAACTGTTCTATTAACTTGTCCATATTAATTATAAATTGATATTTTTAATATTTAATTAATTTAAACAATAGCCACAACCAACCGTTGCAGCTATTTGTTTGTTTTGTTATGCAGCAAATAAAGCAGCAAATCCAATTCCTTCAATTAACGCTGCTGCAATTAGCATCGCTGTTTGAATTTTTCCTGAAGCTTCTGGTTGACGTGCAATAGCGTCCATCGCTGAACCACCTATTCTACCGATACCTACACCGGCACCGATTACAATTAAACCTGCTCCTACAATTTCTGGAATATTCATGATATATATATTAATTAATTAAACATTCAATTTTAATGATCATCATGTTCTTCAACAGCCATACCGAAGTATAATGCTGATAACATAGTGAAAATATAAGCTTGTAGCGCTGCTACTAATAATTCTAATAATGCCAATGCAAAAGCTAATCCAAATGATAACGGACTACCAATCCAACTTTTGAAAATAAACATCAAACCAATAATACTCATTAATACAATGTGTCCTGCAGTAATATTTGCGTATAAACGAATCATTAATGAGAAAGGTTTTATTATTGTTCCTAATAATTCAATTGGAGCTAAAATAAATTTCATTGGAACTGGAACACCTGGCATCCAAAATATGTGTTTCCAGTAATTTTTATTTGCCGTAAATGTTGTTAACAGATACGTTATTAAAGCTAATGCCAAAGTAACCGCAATATTATTTGTTACATTTACTCCTAATGGTGTTAAACCTAATAAGTTGATAATCCAAACAAAGAAAAATACGGTTAGCAAATAACTCATATATTTTTTGTACTTCTTTTCGCCAATATTTGGAATAGCAATATCATCTCTAATATACATAATAATTGGCTCTAACAAGCGACCCATTCCTTTAGGCATTAAATTATTTGTTTTATAGGATTTAGCCATTCTGCTAAACATAAAAAACATGAATAATCCCACTAAAAAAATAACAGCTACATTTTTAGTAATTGAAAAATCTAATGGTTTGGTATTTGTTGGGTGATGATGGTCATCTAAAGTAATGGTTCCTTCAGCATCCGTTTTATAAATTTTATTGTGAAATACTTTGTAGTAATTTCCATCAACTTCTGCTACTGTTTCTCCGTGGTGAAATTTAGATGAAGAAAATACTTGTAAACCTCCATCCCATAAAATTACTGGTAGAGGTGCACCAACATAAATATGCTCTCCTGCATCGTTTGTATATGAAAACAAACTAAAATCGTATGAATCTAACAAGTGATGGCTAATATATTCTTTTATTTCAGTTTTAATATCCCTTCCTTCAGGTGAGTGCTCTTCTGCATGTTCTTGTGCAGTAACTGAAAAAGTAACAAATAATAAAAATAACGAAAACGTTTTTAGTAATTGATGTCTATACATTTCACTTCTTTAATAGTGTGTCCTAAAAATATTTTGCAAATGTACGTTTTTATCTTTTAAACCAAAAAATATTTTATGGTCATTTTAAAATGCGCTTTAGAGCTGTAATTTAATGTTTTATAAGGTTTTATTTAGTAGCTTAATTAAATAATAGGTTTCAATTAATAAACATAAAAGATAGGGTATTAAAAATGAGGTAGCTTCTAATTTACTTACTTCTCCATTTTGTTTAAAAATTGGGTTGAAAAAAATAAAATATATCCCAAATTTCAAAAAACTACCTCCCATATAAACAAAACCTAATAAATCTAAATATTTTATCCTTAGCTTGTATAAAATGGCAAATATAATGAATGCTAAAAATCCATTCACTAGGTACGATGCAGTAATTTGATTGTCAAACAATGGAAGTTGTTGCAGATTTAAAATAAAAAGATGAATACAAAAAACCACAACCAGTGCGGCAAGAAGCTTACTACCAAAAAAAAGAATTGGTTTAATCGTATTTATCATTGATGTTTTTTAACTGAGCTAAAACACTCCAAATTGCAACCAGCAAAGAAAAAAGCGTTAAAATTATAGTATAGGTTTTATTTGAGGTTTCAAAATACGCGTCTAGCCATTTCCCGAAATACACACCTAAATAAATAGTAATTCCCATTTGAAATGCAACTCCAATAAGCTGAATATATTTATTAAGCTGTTTTTTCTTTTGAGGATTTGTCATTTTTTAATTCTTTAACCGAACCTTTCATGGTACAAGTGGCATTAAACTCAGCTCCAGGCTCAACAGATAGTTTGCTAATAATCACATCTCCACTTATAGTTGCTGTAGCTTTTAAAGTGAGTAGACTGTGCACAATTAATTCGCCTGAAAACTTACCTTCAATATCAGCGTTATTACATTCAACCTTACCATTAATAGCTCCAGATTTACCTAAAATTACTCTTCCTGATGTTTTAATAGTTCCGTCAACGTTTCCATCTATTCTAAAATCACCTTCAGAAATAATATCTCCTGTAAATGAAGTGTTTTTCCCAATAATATTTCGTTCTGATACTTGTGGTTGTTTGTCTTTTTTTTCTGAAAACATGATGCTATAATTTTTTATTGAGTTTACTTATAATTTTTCTTTAATGGTATTACTTACTTCTAAGGCTTTTCTTGCCTCTTCTGTATTTGGATAATTCATAGCAACAAAATCCAATGCTTCCTTGAAAGCTGCTATACCTTGTTTTTTTCCAATGGCGTAAGCTTTCAATAGTTCAAATTTTGATACTATTTTATCACCTTCGTATTTCTCTATTGCGGTTGTAGCTTTTTCTATTACACTTTCAAAGAGTTCGTCTTTATATTCATAAAAAAGTAGTGCATATTCATCCTCTACTGTCATTTCAGAAGTATCACTTACATTTTTAGTTGGGTTCAAAATAATTTTAGCGTATTTTGATGCTGGAAAATCATTAATAATATCTTCTTTTAATTCGGTAGCGTTATCGTTATTTTGGCTACTATAAATTTTATAAAGATGATATTTAGAAGGCAACACAATTGATGGTTTAGGATTAAAGCTTAATAGCTTATCTAATTTACTAGTGGCTAAATCTAATTCTTTAAATTGCTCTTTATAAATAACTCCTAACTTAAAATACGCTGAATTTCTTTCAGCTCTAATGGAATCTATTTTAGATATATCAGTTGGAATTTGATCGGTATAAAACCATACTTCATATCTTTTTACACTTCCTACTTCTACTTCTTGTAAGTTTTCAACTGCTACTTCATTGGCTACATTCAACAAGTTTTTAGTAGATAAACGCCAATTATCTTCTAGCGGCCTATTGCCCCAAAGTGCTTTAAATTCCTCTTTCCCAAAAGATACCGTAAACATATTATAAAAATACCATTTACTTGTATTGTCTAATTGATTTAACTGTTTGTTTTTTGCTTGTTTTGATCGTTTTAAATCTGCGCTTTGCTTCGCTTTCTTTTCTTTATCTTTAGCTCTAAGCGTTACAATAAAATCAGAGAAATACGTTTCCCTTTCTTCATCGCTCATCCCAACAAGTTTTAGAATACTGTCATTTCTTTTAGAAATGTTTTCGTACAAAATAACCTCGTTTAATTTATCTCGTTTCCTTTTAATACTTCTAACTCGTTTTGTGTTATTCGATTGGGTTATTTGTAAAATACTATCATAAAAAGCTCCCGCTACCAAGAATGATGTTTTATCAAAATATGAATTCCCTAAAGCTTCATAAGTAAGTTCTTTTTGAAAATCATTTTTACGACTCTTACTTAAAGATTCTTTAAAATATCCTATTGCTTTTTCAGCATCATCATTTGTTACAAGTAAGCCTAAATGATAATTTAACTGATCTAAATAAGGACGGTTATCTCTATCTTTTATTAGTTTTTTAAATGTAGTAATTGTTGCTAGTCTCTCTTCATTGGTAACAACATTTTTTGCTTTTTCAATGTGTGCATGGATTCTATATTTAAAAGGCGATTTTTTGAAATCAATTACCTTTTCGAATGCTATATTTGATGAGTCTAGAAGGTTCTTTTCTCTATAAATTTGACCTAGAACAAATAAGTTTCGTGCAGTTTGTTCTTTGTTAATATCTGATAAAACTGCTTTATTTAAATGATTTGTTACTTGCTGTAAGCTATCCATTTTTATATAGGCCATCGCAATTGCAGTATGCGCACTTTCTGAAATTTCTTTATCTAAATCTTCGTTTTTTAGCAAGTTAGTTAAGTTATCTATAGCTTGCTCTTCATTCTGTAAACGAACCAACGTTTTGGCTTGCCAAATTCTCGTTTCGTTAATTAAATCAGCACTTGGATAATTAAGTATCACAAAATTAAACGCTTCAAGTGCAGGCACAAAACGCTTTGAATAGTATCGAGATTTCCCTAATAACAAGTACGCATTATCAATTTGATTGTTGCGCTCTTGTCTTGCAATTAACATCGAATGTTTTTGAATTGCTTTTACTGCTTTTTCTTCAGCTCTTTCAAATTCTTTTGGAGAACTATCTCCATCACCTTGCATTCCAGGTAAAGCTAATTTGTCAACTTTTAAAGGTTCTATAGGTAAGCGCTCCCAATAATTATCTTCATAATTAGAGTTAAGCTCTTGCAAACCAATTCTTAATGCTTCATTCCCATTAAAAAGCACGTTATACTTTGTAGTAGTTGAATGGAAATTTCTATTTAAAAATGCATCCTTTTTTGTTGAGCAACTAACAACAAAAAGAAAAATTAAAAAGCTTACGCCTATTTTATCAATGTTTTTCAAATGAAATGTATTTTACTTAGCTTTAAACTAATTACCCTGCCAAATTATTGTAAGAGGGTTGGTAAAAATACAAAAATCTACTTACTTATTTGAATTACACTGAAAAATACGTTTCTAACTCTGCTAATGTTTCAGCCGAAGTTTTTAAGTCTTTTACAATATCTCCTTTATCTAAAACAACTATTCGCTCACAAACTTCTGTTACGTGACCTAAATCATGACTAGAAATAAGCACTGTAGAATTACTATCTTTTGTTAAATAGCTCAATAATTTTTTCAATCTAATTTGAGTTGTAGGGTCTAAATTTGCAAACGGCTCATCTAAAATAATCACTTCAGGATTTCCAATTAAAGCAGCCACAATACCTGCTTTTTTCTGATTTCCTTTTGATAAATCTCTTAAATATTTCTTTTTACCTATAATTTCATCATTAAAAATTTCTGAAAACTGCGTTAAAAATGTGTCAATATCAGCTTTATTCATTCCTCGAAGTTCTCCAATAAAGTAAAAATATTCTTCAGGAGTTAAATAACCTATTAAAAAACTTTCATCAATAAATGCAGCCGTAAAAGGTTTCCAATCTTCACTTATATTTACTTGAATTTCATTATTTAAAATAACGCCTGTTGTTGGTTTTATTAAATCTAATAATAAATTAAAAAACGTTGTTTTTCCTGCTCCATTGTTACCAACTAATCCAAAAGTTTGCCCTTTTGGAATTTCTAAAGATGCTATATTCAAAACAGTGTTTCCACCATATTTTTTTGAAAGTTCTGTTGCTTTTATCATACTATTATATTTTAAACGTGTAGTTGATTAGTTGTTAAATTCTTAATTATTTTGGTCGAAAGCACTTATCATTTTATGTTTCGATTTTAGGTACCTATTTGTAATCCCTGTCATTAATTTTTGATGTAATACAATTCCTATTCCACCTAAAATTATCAGCGTTGCAATTCCTGCTTCAAAACCAATAAATTTATATGGAAGGTAGAACAACAAGATTGGAAACAACAACAATGGAAATCCTATCAACCATTGCACAGCTCCGGTACCTTGATAATTAAATGCAGCTCGCTGGGTTAAATCAATCTTTTTTCTATTAAATGAACCTCCATAAAGTAACACATGAGAATTTACCCCAATGTTATAAATCATAGCTGCAAAATGAATCACTAATATTTTCCACCCAAAATATACGTAAGGAATACTTAAAATAAACATTAAAATAGCACTCATAAGCATTAATGAAAATTTTGAATTTAAATATTGCTTGTACTTAATATTCTGGCTCATTAATAATTTATAATAACCACTATCCCAAGCAGGAATAAACTGCCCAAAATTGATCATAAAAATACCTGTTACAAATATTCCTACGAATATGAACAAGGGCACCATTTCTTTATAAACTGGATTTGGGTAAAAGAATAAACCATACAATAAACCAATAACTAAAATAAAAACTGAAGATCTTGGTCGTTTATTTCGCCAAATTAATTTTAAATCAAGTTGTAAAAATGGAGCAATATCTCCAAATCTACGCGTCCAACTTAAATCGGAAGTTGTGGCAATTTGTTCTTTTGCTTTCAAAGAACCATCAACATATAATTTAGGTCTTAAAATTGAGTAGTTGACAATGTATAGCAAGCCTAAAAATGCCATTGGAACCAAAATTAACACAGAATTGTCAGTAATAGAATTTACAGCACCTGCGAGTAATTCTGACAATGAAACTATTTCAAAATAATTCAAAGCAAACAATCCTGAAGCAATCGCTATAATAGGTAAAAAAGACAATTCTGTTTCAGCCGATTTACTTTCAATAATAAAGTTTAAAAAATTAATTATTAGCGTAAAAACCACCATTAACAGCATCCAAGTTAAGATAGAAGACGTATTATAATCTTCTGAAATTAAAATAGTTCCGAAAGGAATAACTGCAAAAAGAGGCAGGAAGTTAAAGAATGAAATTACCGATTTACTTAATACATAATGTATAATTTTACTTTTTTTTATGGGTAAAATTAATAGTGGTTTTATATTCATTACAGGCAATTTCTGTAAGAAAAAACGCATTACTAAATCCCCTAAAAACCAGTAAAACAAAAATCCGTTTACCATAATAAACGGGTCAGATTCTGGAAATTGTTTTTTAAGAATTGGATACAATCCAAAACCTAAGGCTAAAAATACCAATATAAAATAAAGTGCAAAAAACACCATTAAAATATTTATTGCAATACTTTTTTGCCAATACGAAGAACGAAAAAATTGTTTCCATTCAAATTTTACAAAATGTTGAATCATTGAATTGGTTTTTGTGAATTTACAGTTAATAAGTATGTTTTAAACATAAATTGTTACACTAATTTATATTCAGG
>NZ_JABDRI010000063.1 GCF_013041805.1 Lutibacter sp. | reverse complement strand
CAATAATTATGTCTAATTGTAGTTGATCTAGTTGGTGCATCGCTGCATATAAATTTTTAGCAGCTTCCTCTAAATCTCCTGATTTTGAGAGAATTTCTTGATGTTCAACAGTTTGAGTTACGTTGTTTTGAAAAAGAAGTAATCCTATTTTTTTATTAGGATATGCTTGAATTAATTGTTCAACATTATTTGTAAGAAACGTAGCTGTAGCTGGTGCGTAATGACGCGAAAGCATTCCTGGAGCTACTGGTGAGTTATCATTACTATGGGTTTTAGCTAATACATTTCCAATTTTTGCTTCAATATGCTCAATGGATAAAGAACCCAACCTATACAAAATAGGTAACTCATTTTCAAACCCAATAATAGTAGATTCAATACCTTTTTCGCACGCACCTCCATCTAAAATAATTGCTAAGTCATCTTTAAAATAATGATCTACATGGTTGGCACTTGTTGGACTTATAGACCCAAAAGGGTTTGCGCTTGGGGCAGCAACAGGAAACTCGAGTTGATTTAGCAACTCTAAAGTTAATGGATGATTTGGAACCCTAATGGCTACCGTATTTTTTCCAGCGGTCACTAAATCTGAAATATGTGGTTGTTTTTTTAAGACCAACGTTAAAGGACCTGGCCAAAATTCTTTCGCTAATTGTATCGCTATTTTTGGAATATCAATGGCAACTTCAGGCAAAAATTCGGCAGATTTGATATGAATAATTAATGGGTTATAAAAAGGTCTTTTCTTTAAAGTAAATATTTTTTTTATGGCAACATCACTAAAAGCATTGCCTGCTAATCCATAAACGGTTTCAGTAGGTACAGCAACTATATTGTTTTGCTGTAATGCTATTTTAGCTTTTTTAAGATCTGTTGTTATCATAGTAAAAGGATGAGGCAAATTTAACATTAAAATCTAATAAAAAGGAGCTTTTATGTGTTGTAATTTTTTTGTCATTTTTAATAATTATATCTAGAAAGTATAAATTATATGAGAAAAGAAATTCACGAGAAGTTATTTCTCAAAGAAAAAAGTGAAGTATGTGTAGTAGCAGCTATTTATTTAGGGTGGATATATGATTAATTCAAATTGTTGTAAACAACTCTTCCATTTAAAGGTTGTTCAATACGATAATTGTTTAGTGGCATATTATCTCTTAATTTAAGCACTTCTTCTAATGAAATAACAATTGGTTGCTTGAAAATAATCCAATTAACATTTTCAGAACATGGAGGAGTTGTTAGTGATCCGCTGTAAGAGAAATATTCTTGATTTTCAATCGATAATTGCGTTAAATCTATAACCGTATTAATTTTTTTTGATTCACCATTTTTAAGCGGTAGAAAACTTTCAAACAATTCAAAGAGCTGACTTTCTTCTCCTTCAATTCCCAATATACTTAAAACGGTTATTTTATTGTCTTTACTTATATGAACTAAATGAGCTTCAATAGGAAATATAACGCCATTTATTTTGTGCTCAGAAGGTTCATGAAAATGTATTTGTTTGAGGTAAAATGTTTCATTCATATACCTAATTGAATCACCAGCTTGGAAACCAAATTGTATGGAATGACCATTATTTTCAACTTCACTTAAGTGTGTTGTTGGAGAATAAAATACTTCTAAATGATTGACATCTTTTGTTAGAACTGTATTTTTTTCAATGATGTTTATGGGAGACTGATACATTCCTCCGCAGTCAGAGTTTTTTTCAATTTCTACCCAATGCTCTGGAGAAGTTTCACCTTCATAACTCCAATGTTCTTTCTTTTCGTGTTTGCAGGCACTTATTATAAATAAACATGCATAAATTGCAACTGCTATTTTTCTATTCATAATTCTGTTATTTTTTCAATGCCTGTATCAACTATGAGCAGGATTTTTAACACCTCTAATGTAGCAAATAAAATAAGAATATAAAATATATTTATTTTTATTAATTTACTGATATACAGTTGATTAATCAAGGTAATAATATCCTTACTCATAGAATTTGCACCTATAACCAACTCTAAGAACTTGGGTTTCAAAATAATTGTTACGTGTACCGATAAAATTATTTTAATTAATTTTTTATAAACGCTACATCTCTGGTATGATTCTTACTTAAGATAAGTGTCTAAAAATGTAAGTATTCTACTATACGCTTCTATTTGATTTTCCTTTTTTACAAAACCATGACCTTCATCAGGGAATAGCACATATTCAACCGGAACATTATTTTTTCTAACTCCTGCCACAATTTCATCAGACTCAACTTGTAATACTCTTGGATCTTCAGCGCCTTGTAAAACAATTAAAGGCTTTGTAATTTTATCAGTATGAAATAAAGGTGAGATTCGTTTCAATCGAACAGAATCTGCTGAATATGGATCACCCAATTCTAGGTATAACGACTCTCTAAATGATTCCCAATATGGAGGAATACTTTTTAATGTTCGCAACCAATTTGTAACTCCAAATAGATTGACTCCAACGGCAAATTCCTCTGGAGTGTATGTTAAAGCAGCCATGGTCATATAACCACCATAAGAACCACCAATAATTCCTATTTTTTCACCATTAATTTCAGTTTGTTGAGCTAACCAATTTTTTCCTTCTACGCAATCTTGTAAATCGTTTTCACCATGGTTTTTATCATCCATTTTATAAAAGGTTTTTCCGTACCCACTACTTCCACGATTGTTCACTGCTAAAACGGCATATCCGTGATTTACCATGTATTGAATTAATGAGTTAAATCCTTGACGAGTTTGTCCTCCAGGCCCACCGTGAACCCATACCATTGCTGGTACTTTATTTGCTGGAGAAGCTTGATGAGGTAGGTAATAAATGGCAGGAATCTCGGTACCATCAAAAGACTTAAATCTAATTACTTTTGCGGTTACAAGGTCGTCAATGTTAATAGCGTCATTTAATACATTTGTTAATTTAAATTGTTCTTTAGTCTCTAAGTTATACGTATATAAATCTGAAGGTGAATTAGAACCCCCAACATATAATCGCATCCATTTTTCATTTTTACTAAATCCTACACTCGTAATGCTTTTACCGTCAAAGTTTGGTAAATCAATAGGTGTCATCGTATTACTATCTAATACTTCAATAGCATTTTTTCCATCTTCATTAATATATACAACCATATATTTCCCTTCTGAAGTAAAGGAGCTTCCAGAAATATCCCATGATTTCTCAATAACTTTTTTCTTTTCTTTTGAACCTAGGGTATAAGACATTAAATAAGAAAATTCTGCACCATCATCAGTCGTATAATAAAAGGTCGAATTATCTACTGAAAAATCTTGTGCAGCATTTGCACTTTGATTTTCATTTATTTTTGTCATTTGTTTCGTTTTTACATCATACAGAAATAAGTCGCTATCATTTGTATTTAAAGTTTTAGATAAGGCAAAATAGTTCTCGTCATTTGACATTCCACTAAAATCTAAACCATCGTTATTTTGATAAATCATTGCAGACGTATAATTATCAATTGATAATTTATACACATCAAAATATTTTGGATCTCTTTTATTGGACCCATAATATAAATACTTATCATCTTTAGACCATCCGTAGAAATTAGATTTTGCGCCTTTTTCAGGCGTAATATCTTTTATAGTTCCATCTAATTCTCGTACAAATAAGTGATCAATTTCATCACCATTACCATCGGCGCTTACTAACATTCTATCATCATTAGGAAAATAAGATTCAGCAAAAATAGAGGTACTATCAGACTGTGTAACAGGCACCATGTCTCCTCCTTTAGCAGAAATTGTATACACATTATAAATTCCTGAGCGATTACTGGATATGAGTAAATTACTATTGTCTGATGAAAAACTTCCACCACCAATGGCTTCGTTGTCCATAAACTGTTGAATAGTATATTGTTTGATATCTTTTTTAGTTTCCTTTATTTCTTCTTTACAAGAAAATAATAGTAGTACAATTGCGAATCCTAAAAGCTTAATTTTCATAATGGTATGATTTTATTTTTATCAAATATAAAATTATTTTAATTGAATTTTAGGTTTGTTTTCGGTTTATTTTTATTTTTCTATTGCAATAGAAAATTTGGAAGTATATAGGGGTGTTCAAATAAAAATTAGAAAATCTATTTTCCGCAAAATGTAATTTTCAATAAGTGAAATGCATTAATTCTTAAAAGGGCAGTCAGCAATTATTATGTTCTATTATATGTGAATAGATTTTTACTATTTTTTATTCTTGTTTAAATGTTAATATTCATTTATTTTTACGCTATTAACAATTAAAATTTTTTATAATGAAAAATCGTATTTTATTGGCTTTTTTAGTGAGTTTGTTTACTGGTATTATGTATTCTCAAAGTTCGAATTCAACTATCCAAGTAGGGGATGTTTTTGAGATTGGTGAAGCGTCAAATAATCATAATTATACATATATTAATTTTCCAAGGACTAATTTGATTATAAAAAAAGGAGGAGTTCCAAATTATAATAATGTAAAGGGTAAAAAAGTTCAAGTAACGTCTATCAAAGAAAAGAAAAATGGTCGTTTAATTGCAACTATTGAATTAACCTCTAAAAAATTATTTTTTAACAGTCACAAATATGTAACTGTTGAAATTAATAAAGCAATTAATCAGAAGGAATTGTTGAAGAATTAAAATCTTATTAGAACATCTCAATTTAGTTATTTGAAGAGATGTGTAAAGATTTCTTTTGAAGTAATTCCTTTTCTAATAGTAACTTTATGATGTCATAACTTGTGAACTTTACTCATTCTAATTAAATATTGTACTTTTAAAAATCGAATTTAAAATATTAACAAATCATGAAATATATATTTACCATACTGTTTTCATTTGCTCTCTTATGTTCTTTTACAAGTATTTCATCTGCTCAAGAAAGAACGTTGAAAGGGCATGTTACAACTTTAGAAAATATTGTAGTAGTGAATGCCGAAGTGAAGGTTTTAAGTAGTAAAGTAACCGTGTTGACTGATTCTTTAGGGAATTTTGAGGTAAGTTGTTTATTAAAAGATAAAATTAAAATAAGCGCTAATGGTTTTTATTCACAAAAAGTAAAAACTGAAGAAATACCAAACGAAGCATTTATAAATTTAGTTTTTAAACCAGGAGAAAAGAATCTTAATGTGGCTATGGGTTATGGACATATTAATGAAAAAGATAAATCTTACGCTACAACAACTATTAAGAATGATAACAATTATAAGTTTGCAAAGTATTCGAATATGATAGAGCTTATTACGAATAGTTCACCATCAATCATAGTTAGTGGAGGATCGATATTAATTCGTGGAGAAAGTTCGTTAAATGGTTCAAGTGCTGCTTTAATTATTATAAATGGTGTTGATGCACGTATGTCACAATTAATGGAATTGGAACCTATGAATGTAAAAAGCGTTGATGTTTTGAAAGGAGCAGCTGCCGCAATTTATGGTTCAAGAGGGGCTAATGGGGCCGTTGTAATTACTACCAAAAGAGGAGGAAATAATGAGTAAATTTAAGTAGAGAATCTTTTTTCATTTCCAATTTCTTAGTCTAACATCTAATGATGTATAGCGTGTGTGATTGAGTTTTAATGTGAGATAACTTATTTTATAACAGGTGATTTCAACGCTACTTATTCTTTGTCAGGACTAGTTTTATGTTCATAATAATTTTTTAGCACGAAAAAAGCTTTTTTCTTATCGCCTTTTTCTGATATCAAACCTTTTCTATTCCAACCATCTTGTATTTCGGGTAAAACTCTTCTTGGAGATCTAAAATCAACTAATATCCAAGGCGAAATACCTGATAGTTGATCTATTTGATCAATCATTTTCAAGGTTTCTTGGTAAAGATATTCTTGATATTCCTCATTCCATCTTGTATCTTTATTACCATGTAATCCATATTTTGCTCCAGCCCCAAATTCAGAAATTATTACAGGTTTATTGTATCCAATATTCCAGCTAATGGTGCTGCATTTTTCTATACCACCATCATACCATCCAATGTATTGATTGAAACTTAGAATGTCTACCACTTCTGCAAACGGATCACTAATTGTTCGCACCAATGGGTTTCCTTGATAATTGCTTTGTTCAAGTGCAGCACTTATTAATCGTGTAGGGTCTTTTTCTTTGGTATAGGTTGCTAAATCTGTTAGAAAAGAGTTTCGTGCTTCACTTGTTGGTGTTTCATTGGCCATTGACCAAATTATAACGCTTGCTCTATTCTTATCTCTATCGATTACTTCTGAAAGTTGATGTTTTGCATTTTTATAGGTTTGCTTGTTTTCCCAAGAAATAGTCCAATACACTGGATTCTCTTCCCAAACTAATATACCTAACTTATCGGCTAGACGCACCATGTGTTCATTATGTGGGTAATGAGCCAAACGCACATAATTACATCCAAGTTCTTGTGCCCATGTTAACAACTGTTTGGCATCTTCTAAGGAATGTCCTCTTCCATCGTGAATTGGACTTTCTTCATGAATGGAAATTCCTTTTAAAAATATAGGTTGTTCATTCAGAAGAACTTGAGCTCCTTTTGTTTTAATACTTCGAAAACCTATTTGATCAACAATTTGATCTTCGTCTGTTTTAATAAATACATCGTATAAAAAAGGGTTTTCTAAAGACCAATATTGTATGTTGCTTGAAATAATATCAATTGTTATTGTGCCTTTTTCATCGGTATAAAAACTCTTTTCTATCTTTAATTCAGGGATGCTTATGGTAACCTCTTTTTGTTTTTTGTTGGTACCGTTTAACCTTAATTTACCCATAATATGGTTCTTATTATGAGGGTCTAATTGAATGAAATAATCTTCCACAAAAGTTTCACTTGTTTCTATCAATTTTACATCTCTTGTAATTCCGCCATAGTTCCACCAATCTGTATTTAATGTGGGTACTGCTTCTTTTTTTCGTTTGTTATCAACTTTTACAATTAAAAAGTTGCCTTTATTTTCTAATTTGTCGGTAATTTCAAAATTAAAAGGTGTAAAACCACCAATATGTTTCCCTAATTTTTCTCCATTCAAATACACATCAGTTTCGTAGTTAGATGCTTCAAAATAGACAAACACACGGTTGTTATTTTTAGATTTGGAATAATTAAACGACTTTTTAAACCATACAGTACCTTCGTAATAGAATAGATTTTCCTTTTGAGTATTCCAGTCGCTTGGAACTAACATACGATCCATTTTATCAAAGTCGTATTCAATTAAATCAGATTTGGTTTTGGCCTTAGAATTCGTAAAAAAAGCTCCGCTTCCTGGATTTTTTTGATTTTCAAAAGGTTCGTAACGGTAGTTGTAAAATCCGTTTTCATAAGGATCTACAATATAGTTCCAGTAGCCATTTAGTGAAGTTGTTTCACGGTTGTATGCATTGGTAATTAATTGTTCTTGAGCAATTAATAAATGTATACTACTTATGAGTAGGATAAATAAAAGGGAGCGTAGTTTCATATTCTTATATATCATTCTTTTCTGTTTTCAACCAATTTAATAAAGAAACGAATGATCTTTATTTTTTATTTAATTACTTGAATTTATTTTTGACTAGAGTTTGATGTTAAAGATTCAATGGTTGAAATATTTTCGTCAATTCGTCCATAAATTGGTAAAAGAGCTGATGTATGATAAATTAACTCTGTAAGTAAGTTTATAAATACAGGGTCTTTTATTACGTCTGCATTTGTGGATTTACTATTCATTATTTCTATAGTTGAAAAGGATTTTGCTAAAACTTTATCATACATAGAAGTGTCTTTTTCGTATCCATTTACAGTTATTGAAAGGCGATTGGTATATTTATTTAAAAACGGATTTAAATGATTGTCTACAAAATTAGTTTGTAAATCTTCATAAGAGGCAAGTAGTTCTAGATTTGCTTTTAAGGAGGTAAGCTCACTTCTAAGTTCATTTGATGTTAGGAGCTTTAGTTGTCCTGACCCTATCATTTCATCGTAAATAGATGTTTTATTAGAATTACCAACTAAAAATCTTTTCGATAGCAAATGAAAACAGTAGTTTATATCTTCTTGATTGACAGATGTTAATTGGTTTGTACTTATTTTTATTAATTCTTTAGAGGCCTTTAAAACTGAACTATATCGGCTGAATCCAATTTCAGACTGAAACCTATTGTATTGCATTTTAATTTGTATGGCCTGAAGAAGTTGATTTTCTTCTTCCGTATCTATGCGGTTTTGATTCCACGTATTTACTTGGAGCGCAATCAAAATTCCAATAACCACAAGAATTATTTCTCCAATGGAGTATGTAAGATATCTTCCAGTTTTTCCCTTTGAAAGAAATTTCTGACGGACTTTTCTAAAAATCTTTATCATTGGTTATTGAGTTAGTCAGAATGAAGTACTAAGGTTTGTGTAAAAACAATAGACCATTAAAGTAGATGTAAACCTTTATGCTAAATTTATAATTTCAATCGGTTTTTATGAATAAAAATTAAGGTTTTAATCTAAGTCTAAGGTAAAAATATCATCTAAATGAGCCGCACTATCCATTGATACTTTTAAATCTTTGATAATACCGTCATTTAAGCCATACACCCAACCATGAATTTCTAAACCACTATCGTCTTTCCAAGCTTTTTGAACAATTGATGTTTTTGCCAAGTCATATACTTGTGCTTTAACGTTTAGCTCTACTAATCGATCAAAACGTTTTTGATCATCTTCTATTTTTCTTAATTCGGTAATGTTATCTTTATAAACTTCTTTAATATTTCTGATCCATTTATTGATCAACCCTAAAGATTTGTTCTGCATAGCAGCTTGTACACCTCCACAACCATAATGTCCGCAAACAATAACATGTTTTACTTTTAGGATATTTACTGCATAATCGAGTACACTTAGCATATTCATGTCTGTATGCACTACCATATTAGCAATATTTCTGTGCACAAACATTTCACCAGGTAGTGTCCCGGTTATTTGGTTCGCGGGCACTCTACTATCGGCACAACCAATCCATAAAACGGGTGGTTTTTGACCTTTAGATAATTCTTCGAAATACTTTGGGTCAGTATCAATTTTTTTTTGGACCCATTCTTTATTATTTTTCAATAGTTGATGATAATAAGTATTTTTCATAATGTATTGTTTTTTTAGTCTTGTAATGTTTTTATAAAAGATGAATGCTTTGTTTATGCACCCAATTTAGGAAATAAAATCCGAATAGAAAATACGATAGGATTTTTTAAAAGTAGGAGAGAGCCAGTAATGAGTTATGGTTAGTATTTTACATAGTTTTAGCTCATAGCATCAATTATGGCACCAATTGCATAGATTCCAATCATAAAAGTTACCATTCCTAAAAAGTATGAAACTAACGCTTTTGGATAGTTCCAAATTTTCTTTTTATCAAAAAACTGTGCAATTGCCCATAAAATATAAAGTATCCCTATTAAGTATCCTTTATCAATAATTTTTAAATCAATTAAACTATCAGCAACTCCAAATACAGCAAATAGCAACATGCCAATTCCCATAACAAAACATAAAAGGATAAGAATCTCATAGAAATTATAACCGTACTTCTTAAAAAATATTTTTATCCATAAGGCAATAAAAATTCCCATTAATATATTGGAATAGCCATAATTTTTAGAAACCCAATTAAAGATAGAATGTATGGCAGAATCCTTTTCAAAGGAATAACCTACATAGCCATCTTCAAAATTAAATAGTTGTTGGAAAATGGAATAAATTAATGAGCTTATTATTATAAATACAATAGGCTTGACTAAACGATTCCTATCTTCTTTTATAAATTGCCTTATTGTTTTTCCTGGCCGCAATATTAATTCTCGAATGGTATAAAATATTCCTTTGTCGAAATTTAGAACACTTCCAACTTCTTGAACAATATATTGACTATTAATTCTAGTTAGTTTAATTGGATTTCCACAATTTGGGCAATAATTTAGTGTTACCTCTGTTTTACAGTTTTTACAAATATTCACAATCTTTTACTTTAAATTTGGTTCTTTTAACAGTTCTGTAGGCTATATTTTTCTTAGAATTCTCAATCAATTTATAAATAAAATACAAAGAGATTAGCGTAAAAAAGCCCATAGTATTCACTACAATACTGTAAATTATAATCCCGATAAGAAATCCAATTAATACGGCATGAGTAATGGCGGATGATTTCTCACTTTTTGCTTTCTCTTGTATGGTTTTATTATTTTTTTCTGATAGCATAAATTAATTCGTCTAAATATTCACCTTGTTTGAATAAGGTTTTTTCAAATTTTCCTTCTAAAATAAATCCTGCTTTTTCTAAAACTTTCTGAGAGCCAATATTTGTGCCAAATGGCCGAGCAAATATTCTATCAATTTCAAAAGTTTTAAATCCGTAATCTATCATCTGCAGTACAACTTTGGTCATAATTCCTTTTCCCCAATAGGGTTCTGCTAACCAATATCCAAGTTCAGCATTTTTCTTATGAATATCTGTTTGAAAATGCAATCCAATTCCTCCAGAAGCTTCTCCATTAATTTCTATTGCAAAAATTCTATCAGGACTGTTTTTAGTCGCCATTTTAATAAATGCCTCTCCATGTTCCTTAGTATATGGATGTGGAAATTGGTCGGTTAAGTTTGCCGCAATTTTTGAGTTATTTGCATATTTTACTAAACTTTCAATATCTTTTAGATTCCATTGTCTCAATATAAATTTCATATATAAATGTTTTTTAATAATTTATAATTGTCTTAAATCTTTTAAGGACCCAGCAAAATAACTGTGATCAACTGAATCTTCAATTCCTTTTAGTTTGATAGAGTCAGTTTTATAAGCTAATTCTTATTTACTCTTTCCATCTTGAAAATATTTTTTACTTTCTGTTGTTTTTTTTTCTTTATTGAATTGGCACGATAATAAAGGAGATATTAAGATAATGTAGAGTAATTGTTCTTTCATTATGCTTGCTAATTTATAGATTAATGATTTTCATAATTTTTTACTAAGTTAGGAAAAGTAATTATACATATCCTTGAACTAGCAATGAATTTAAATACATCATGAGTAGTACTTTTTTAGACAAATTCCATAATTTTAAATGTCAAATTGACATTTATTTAATTTAAAAAATGACAATAATTCAGAATATCAGGCTCTTAAAAGCATTAATTTATTAAAAATCTTAGATAAAAGATGATTCATTCATTTTTGGTATTTTATTTGTTCAAATAAAAAAGAAGTCAGTATGATTTCAAATTTGAAATAATGTTTAATTTAAAATTTTGTATTTATGAGCACTTTAGTACATGTTCCTAAAAACGGAAGTTTAGCAAAAGCAAATTCAAATGTAAACTTCCCAACTTGGTCTAACTGGTTAGATGATATTTTTAATGAAGACCTACCATCTGTATTTTCTTCAAATTTTAATACTGGTATTTCTTTACCAAAAGTAAATATTAAAGAAATGCCTGATGCCTTTATGGTAGATATGGCTGTTCCAGGTTTAAAAAAATCAGATTTTCAGATTGACCTAGACAACCAAGTATTATACATCGCTGCTGAAATTAAAGAAGAAAGTGAACAAAAAGAAGAAATTTACACTAGTAGAGAATTCGGTTACTCTTCTTTTAAAAGAACTTTTAATTTACCGGAAACCGTAGATGAAGATAAAATAAATGCAAGTTATAATAACGGTATTTTAAGAATTCATTTACCTAAAAAAGAAGAGGCAAAGCAAAAGCCAGCGAGAACAATTAAAATTTTATAACTATATCTTTATTTTAGTTAATTAAAGAGGATGAGGCTGATTTTTCAGCCTCGTCTTATCTTTCTTTATTATTGTTTTAGTAGGATTAATAGATGTCTAATTTTAAAATTTTAGAATAATGAAAAATTATATTTTATTATTATTTACAGTTTTTTTAACGGTTAGTTGTAGTGGACAAAATAATGAGGCAAAAAATTCGGATATTACAAAAAATGAAAAAAATATAGGTAAAGAACCGAATGGTAGCTGGAAAGTAAATAAAGAATTTGATGAAAATGGAAATTTAATTAGTTATGATAGTATGTACTCTTGGTCATCTTCTAATAAGTTAGAGAATCTGTCATCTGTAGAAAGAGATAGTTTGATGCAATTACTTAAGTCGAGATTTTTTACAAATTTTTCAGGATTTAAAAATCAGGGTTTTGATGATGTTTTTTCTCAAGACTCAGTCTTTAGTGAACGTTTCTTTAATGATGATTTTTTTGGAAGTGATTTTGGTAAAGACTTTATGGATATTGATAAAATAAGAGAACAAATGATTGCAAGACAAAAGAAGTTTTTAGAGAAATATCAGTCAGAATTTGTTGATCCAAAGGGTGAAAATAAAAATAAATAAGTGGGCTTTTTGATTACTTTATATGTTAGTAGGATGACTTATATTGGTATTTAATTGTCCACGTTCATATTTCACAATCTCGTTCTATTTTTTTGCTTGTTAGGTATTATCAACTTATCAGTCACCTCGCTATATTCCAATAGTTCATTCTCTAAATTTTTGAGCATTATTTATACTGAAATAATGACCTTCTTATTTCATGTAGGTAGATTAATTAAGATTTGCCTATTTTTTATTTTCTATATAGTTCGATAATTGGCTTATCCAATCAGTTTCCATGGTAAACTTCACACTAGGTACAACTCCTTGAGACTCAAATTTTAGGTAATCCAAATGTTTTTTTGAAGTAAGAACTGCTAAAAAATTCCCACAGGGAAGCGTATAATTATCGCCTTTTAATTCAAAATTGAATGCTGGTACAACCTTTAAAACCCTACCAAAATTCTTTACACTTATTATATTCGGCCTCTTTTAGTATTTCAAATCCTAAATCAATAGACTTTTGAAAATCATCACATCCTTTCTGCTTTTCATCTAAGGCATAATATGCTAAACCTCTTAAAAAATATGCATTTTTATCAGTAGAATCTATCGCTATTGCTTTATTACAATCATATACAATTCCTTGAAAACCGTATGGGAATCTTGTTGCAGCTCTGTTTATATAAACTTTTGCATCTGAAGAATCTCTTTTTATATACATATCAAAGTCTTTTTTTGCTAATTCATATTTTTGGAGCGCTAAGTACATCCTTCCTCTATGTAAAATAGATTTTATATCATCTGTTTTTTCAATTATTGAATTTAATTGATTTATTTGATCTAAATGATTAGGTCTAACCCAAAATCCAGATGTAGATTTTATTCTTCCATTACAAAGGTCATCTAAAACATCAAAAGAAACGGTATACCCTCTATTATAGACTTTATAAATTCCAGCATTAGGACAAGATTTTCCCTCTTTATCAAAAAATTCTATGGTATCTGATTTTATAGTATAGCTTGAAATGATATCAACTGAATTATTGTCTCCTAAATCGGTTTCCACTGTTCCATTTTCTTTGAAATAGATTTTCATTGGTCCATTTGGACTCATATGTTTCCATACTCCAATTAATGTTGAATCATTCGGTTGAGTAATTTCAATTGAAGTAGGGACTTTTTCTTTTGTTGCTTTGTAGTTACAACTATATGTAAAAATTACAGAAGTTAATACGAAAAATATTTTTAATGTCCTCATCTTTATGGATTTACTTAATCAAATATAACAAAAAAATTTATGAGATGTTATTTTCAGCAGTTCTTTATTTTGGAATGAATTTCATTCTAAATATGTTAACATTATGAAAATATTCTAACTGTTAAAATCAAAATAAAGCAATTGATTTTATTGATTGTTTACAATAGCATTTTTTAATCTGCTATTCAATTTACTAATATATTCTTTTCGTTCAATAAGGTCTATAAGCGTTGCTTCAAATGTTTTGGTATCATTTAAATTTGGAAATGATATTTTTTTTTTGGCTATAGAAGATGATACCAAAATATTGAAATAATTGAATGTGAGTATTAGTTTTTGAACAAAGTCAGTTTTTTGTATTTTGAACCCAATACGCTCAGCTGTATTTTGGTTGAGTATATAACTTGTCCCACGTACTTTGAGTTTATTGTTTTTATGACGTTCATATTCCTCTATTAAGTTCAAAAGCCCTTGTAAATATAGTTGAAGAATCAATTTGGTTCGTTGTGTTCCATTCATTTTTTTGTCAAGCACAAAAACATAATCAAATAGGGTTCCACCGTGTATGATGATTACCCCGTTATTTGGTGTTTCAGAGAGAAAGAGTGGTGAGTGATAGAGTAATTTTCCACTTTTTTTTAGTGATGGTGTGTCAAAAAAAGGTGCAATTATGGATAATACAATTGAAAAAATAAGAATTCCAATCAGATAAAATCCAGTTATCCATGATACTATGAAAGATGAAATGATGATACTAAATGCAACTAAACCAATCAAGAATAAAATTTGATGTTGTTCTGTTTTAGTTTTAGCGTAAAATCTATGTTTCATGTTTTCGATTCGCATGATTCCCAATTGGTTCTATTTGGTTACGTTTCCTATTTTATCAAGTTTCAGGTAAGGGTTAAAAGCAATTTCCCATAAATTTCCATCCAAATCTGATACGTAACTGCTATATCCACCCCAATTCGTTTTTTGAGGTTCCTTAATTATTTCAACACCTCTAGCTCTTAATCTCTCAATTAATTGGTCAACTTCTTTTTCTGATTGAGTATTATATGCCAATGTGAAACTTT
>NZ_JABDRI010000059.1 GCF_013041805.1 Lutibacter sp. | reverse complement strand
TTTCTAATCCGCCTTATGTCCGTGAATTAGAAAAAGAACAAATGCAACAAAATGTTTTAGCGAATGAACCTCATTTAGCACTTTTTGTAGATGATGAAAACCCTCTATTATTTTATGAAAAAATTGCCGATTTTGCCAAAAAAAATCTCAAAGAAAACGGTGTTATTTATTTTGAAATTAATCAGTACCTAGGTTCACAAACTATTGAATTATTGAGTTCGAGAAATTTCAAACATGGCCAATTAAAAAAAGATATTTTTGGAGCTGATCGCATGATAAAAGCAACTAATAATTAGTTCTTTATTCTCATTGGAGAATAAATTTTTACAGCGGTTTTAAGGACTTCATCTTTATTTAAGGTCATTTTCTTTAATTTCTGATCAGCATAATAGTTCATTTGTGTAGTAGAATTTTCCGCATTTTCTTTAGATGAAGCTCCATAACTATTTATTGATTCTATTTCTACACCATTTTCTCCAAAACGAACCAATTGAATGTAGGATTCTCCTGCGTGAGCTCTATAAGTTCCATCTTCTTGCTTTTTAGCATACATAGCGGCTAAAACATCTGGAGCACCACCAATTGGAATGTTTACATTTCCTCTACTATGCCGCTGTAATTTTCCTAACTCAACCTCTAATGAACCATAATTTGCTATCAATTCTTTCTTTGCTTCTGTAATACCATAAATACAATCATCTAGAGTGATTTTACCGCCAATTTCAATTCTATTTTCCATTTTACGTCTTTCATCTAAATGCATCCAAGATAATATATATAAGGCTGCTGTTGTATTTGTAATATCTGTTTTTCTATCCCACCCATTCAGTAATTTTATAGCATCAGCAATTTCAGGGTATTTTTCAGGATTCAAATTCATAAGCATTTCTAAATTAGTAGCTGTCCTGGTCGTCATTTTTGATGGAAATTGATTGTCGTATTTTATACGCTTAAAATCATCATAGCTCATACTATCATATTGAGAAATCAACTCTAAAAAACGTATACTTCTATTATTTTCTAATCCGGTTGGTTGAAAGCCCATCGTTTTATTAAAAGAAGTTTCCTTGAAATTACTTAAACTATCACTCGCTGAAAAAGGAGTATTATTTGTATTGAAAACCCATCCGCTTTTTGGATTTAAAACTTGAGGTAAGCTATCTAAAGGAACAATTTCATGACTCCATAAATTTTTTGAGGTATTTCCTGGTAATACTTTATCCCATGCAAAATCTGGATTTCTAATTGGAAATCTACCATTACTCACATAATAAATAATATCATCTTTATCAGCATAGACAATATTTAATGAAGCTAAACCTCTAATTTTTAATGCTTTTTTAAATTCGTCAAAATTTTTCGCTTTATTCATTTCATACCATTGTTCAGCCATTTTTATAGATTGACCAACAACAAAACGCCAAGCAAAAACACCTTTATCAGTTTTAAAAGTTGGACCGTATTTACTCTCATAAATAGTTTTTCTAATTGGAATTTTTATAGGACCCACAAGCTTTAACCAAGACCAATATATTTTTTCCTTTAATTCCAACCACTCATCGTCAAAGTGATAAAAATCTTCTTTATCTGGATGCATTTCTAATTCATACACATCAGAAAAATCTGCGTGATTTACAGTATGCGCCCATCCTAAATTTTCATTTACTCCATGGAAAATACAAATTCCACCAGCAAAGGTTCCACCTAAAACATTCATTCCTTCTTCACTATTTAAATGTGCTTCATACCAAGAATACCAACCTTCTAGAGGTTGATGCGCATTAACCGCTAAATACGTTTTATGATCTGTTGTTTTTCGTTTAGAAATTGCAAATGCATTAGATCCTTTTGGAACATCACTTTTTAACTCTTTAATAATAGTTCCGTTCATGATTTTAGCCAAGTCTTGCCCTGCATGTGAAACTTCTAGATTTCCTAGTAAATAACCTACAATAATATCTTGTCCTGTTAATGGGAATAAATCTTTTAACAAAACTTCATTTGGATGCAAAGCGGCATAGGCATTTACTCCATTCACAAAACTTTCTAAATAGTTTTTAAACTTTCCTGTTACTTCAGTAGTATATTTTTTTGCAGCAATTTCTTGAAAACCCATAAATTTCACTCCAAAATCTGCCACTAACCCATCTTTTCCTTTTATTTCTCCTAACATTCCTTTACAAGCAGCCATTAACTCTTGAAGTGTCACAAAATCATCTTCACATTCAGCCCAAGCCAAACCATAAGCAACCTCAACATCAGTTTTAGCAAAAATATGTGGTACTCCCCAAGCATCTCTTGCTATTTGAATTGCTGAAAATTCTTCAGATTCAGGAATGGTTGAACAAGCAGTTATTAATATAAGTACTAAGAATTGAAGTTTACGCATCTATTCATGATTTTTTGTAAATATAAATGATTTGATTAATTGAGGAAATTTAAAATATTAAATCACTAAATAACCATTTTATTGCTAAAGTTTTAAACACAAAAAAGTATCTTTGTACCATGCGAATTGATATTATTACAGTTTCTCCAGAATTAATTAAAAGTCCGTTTGAGTTTTCAATAATCAAACGTGCCATTGATAAAAATTTAGCAGAAGTTCACTTTCATGATTTAAGAAAATATGCCTTAAATGACTATGGAAAAATAGATGATTATCAATTTGGCGGAGGAGCTGGAATGGTTTTAATGGTTGAGCCTATTGATAAATGCATTTCAAAATTAAAATCAGAAAGAACTTATGATGAAATAATTTATATGACTCCAGATGCCCCAACTCTAACTCAACAAACAGCAAATACTTTATCTTTAAATGAGAACATTATTATTCTTTGTGGACATTATAAAGGAGTAGATCAACGTGTTAGAGATTTATTTATTACTAAAGAAATTTCAATAGGAGATTATGTTTTAAGTGGAGGGGAATTAGGTGCTGCGGTTTTATGTGATTCTATTATTCGCCTTATTCCAGGTGTTCTAGGTGACGAAACTTCAGCTTTAACTGACTCTTTTCAAGACGATTTACTTTCACCTCCTGTTTACACTAGGCCCTCTGAATATAAGGACCTTAAGGTGCCAGAAGTGTTGCTGTCAGGTAATTTTCCTAAAATTGAAGAATGGAGAAACGAACAAGCTTTTGAGCGCACTAAAAAAATTAGACCTGACTTGTTGGAAGACTAATATTTTTTATTAAATTTGCAATCTCAAAATTAACCTCTGACGAAAATCGTGAATGTTGATTATTGATAAAACCATTTAAAAGTTAACAATGGAAAATTTAGTAAAATTTATACAAGACGAATTTGTAGATAAAAAAGAGTTCCCTCAATTTCAAGCAGGAGATTCAATTACAGTATACTACGAAATTAAAGAAGGGCAAAAAACTCGTACTCAGTTCTTTAAAGGAACAGTAATTCAAAGAAGAGGAACAGGAGCTTCAGAAACTTTCACAATTAGAAAAATGTCTGGAACAATAGGTGTTGAAAGAATTTTCCCTATTAACTTACCTGCTATTCAAAAAATTGAAGTGAATAAACACGGTAAAGTTCGTAGAGCACGTATCTTCTACTTTAGAGGATTAACTGGTAAAAAAGCTAGAATTACAGAGAAAAGACGTTAAGTTATTCTTTAATAATATTATTAAAACCCGTTTTGAAATTCAAAGCGGGTTTTTTGTTGTTAACAAATGTTAATAAGTCACGTTTATATCTTGTTCAAAACTAAACAGTTATAAATTTGGAAATTCCCTTTTTCTGTCATTATTTTACATAAGAATTAACAGAGAGATGTGAGGTGAAATGGAGAGATGCAAATTTTGAAATAACACTAAAATTCTCAAAGTGAAGTTCGAAATGTTCTTGAACATCGTTTTTAAAACTAAGCTTTAAGTAGTAATGTGCCCTGATATTTAGCATGAATGAATGGAAACATAGTTTTAAAAGCACCATTTAAAATAAAAATTTCAAGGCGAGTGATTTTAATAAATTACAACAAAGTTTTGAGTTTTATTTTAAACGAAATAACTAATTAGTAAGAAGTTGAGTTTGTAAGAAAGCAACAAGTTACAGTGAAATTGATAATTGTGGGTGATCTTTAACGAGAATAGCTAAAACAATTAAATAAAAGTAATTGTAAACTTATTAAAAAAGTGTTTCAGCAAAAAGCCATGATACTGAGAAATCAATATGATGGCTTTTGTTTTTTCAACGTATTATTATTCCTATAAAATATCTCATTTTTTTTGCTTTAATAATAAAATTCACCCCCTATTTATAACGTTTTCGCAAGCAATTTTTCCAGCTATATTTAGTATATTTGTGCTGCTTAAATTTATTTAATTATTAATGCCTTAATTAAAATAATCAAAACTAATTATAGGTTTAAAAAACATACAAAAACCATGAGTCAAACACCAAGAATTATTTATACTAAGACAGATGAGGCACCTGCACTTGCTACTTATTCTTTATTGCCAATTGTTGAAGCTTTTACAAAATCATCTAATATTGAAGTTACAACAAAAGATATTTCTCTAGCTGGAAGAATATTAGCTTTATTCCCTGACCGTTTAACACCTAAACAGCAAGTATCAGACGCTCTCTCTGAGCTAGGAGATTTGGCAAAAACTCCCGAGGCAAATATCATCAAACTACCAAATATTTCTGCATCTGTGCCACAATTAGTGGCAGCAATAAAAGAATTACAAGCCCTTGGATATAACATACCTGATTATTTAGAAAATCCTAAAACCTCAGAGGAAAAAGAAATTCAACAAAAATACAATAGTGTAAAAGGTTCTGCTGTAAACCCTGTACTAAGGGAAGGAAACTCTGATAGAAGGGCTCCAAAAGCCGTTAAAAATTATGCTAAAAAAAATCCACATTCTATGGGTGCCTGGTCACCTGATTCAAAAACGCATGTTGCTACCATGGGAGAAAACGATTTTTTCTCAAATGAGAAATCTGTAACTGTTTCAAAAGCTACAGAAGTTAAAATTGAATTTTTTAATAAAAATGGAGGTTCCACTGTTTTAAAAGAAAAAACATCTTTATTGGCTGGTGAAATTATTGATGCAACTGTTTTAAATAAAAAAGCACTTGTAAATTTTTTGGAAGCTCAAATTAAAGATGCCAAAAAGAAAAATGTGTTGTTCTCAATTCATATGAAAGCAACTATGATGAAAATATCTGATCCAATAATTTTTGGACACGCTGTTTCTGTATTTTTTAAAGATGTTTTAGAAAAATATAGTGATTTAGTTCAAGAATTAGGTGTTGATGTAAATAATGGATTTGGTGATTTTGTAAAGAAAATTCAACATTTACCAGCTTCTCAAAAATCGGAAATTGAAGCAGACATTAAATCTTGTTTAGAAAATGGTCCTGCTATTGCTATGGTAGACTCAGATAAAGGTATTACAAATTTACATGTTCCTAGTGATGTGATTATTGATGCTTCTATGCCTGCTATGATTCGTACTTCTGGACAAATGTGGAATGCTGAAGGAAAACTTCAAGATGCCAAAACTGTAATACCAGATAGCACTTATGCTGGTGTATACGATGCAACTATTGATTTTTGTAAAAAGAATGGTGCTTTTGATCCTGCAACAATGGGTACAACCCCTAATGTAGGTTTAATGGCTCAAAAAGCTGAAGAGTACGGTTCGCATGATAAAACTTTTGAAATTCCTGGAAATGGTGTTGTAAAAGTAATTGACAACAATGGGGCTACATTAATGGAGCATACTGTTGAAAAAGGTGATATTTGGAGAATGTGTCAAGTAAAAGACGCTCCGGTACAAGATTGGATTAAACTTGCCGTTAAAAGAGCCAGAGCAACTAGTACGCCTGCTATTTTTTGGTTAGATAAAAACAGAGCGCATGATGCTCAAATTATTGAAAAAATAAATATCTATTTACCAAATCATGATACAACAGGATTAGACATTCAAATTATGTCTCCTAAAGATGCTACAATCTTTACATTAAAAAGAGTTAAAGAAGGTTTAGATACTATCTCAGTTACTGGAAATGTACTTCGTGATTATTTAACAGATTTATTCCCAATATTAGAATTAGGAACAAGTGCTAAAATGTTGTCTATTGTACCTTTAATGAAAGGTGGAGGGTTATTTGAAACTGGAGCTGGAGGATCTGCACCTAAACACGTGCAACAATTTGTCAAAGAAGGACATTTACGTTGGGACTCATTAGGAGAGTTTTTAGCTTTAGCAGTTTCATTAGAACATTTAGGAGAAAACTACCATATCCCTAAAGCACTAGTTTTAGCTGAAACCTTGGATGAAGCAACTGATAAATTTTTAGATAATAGAAAGTCACCTTCTCGTAAAGTAAATGAATTAGACAATAGAGGAAGCCATTTTTATTTAGCCATGTATTGGGCTCAAGCGTTGGCTGCTCAAAATAAAGATACTGAATTAAAAAACCAGTTTACAAAAGTAGCTGCTGATTTGGAAGCTAATGAACAGGCGATTGTTCAAGAATTAAATAATGCTCAAGGTGATGCTGTTAATATTGGAGGATATTTCCATTTTGACGATAACTTAACTAGTAAAGCTATGAGACCTAGTGCTACTTTAAATAGTATTATTTCTTCTATCTAAGCTTTTAAATAAATAATTTTAAAAAAGCGAGAAATAGGATTCTCGCTTTTTTATTTGACATACCTATCTCCACAAATTTTAAATAGTGTTGTACAATTTAGTATTTTTGACAAATAATAGCTATTAATAAAAAAATAAATGAGTACCGATAGAAATGAACTATTACGAGGATTAAAATATGAATTGATAGCATTTCCACTATTAATTATTGGACCTATATTAATTACCATAGGTTTAAAAGCCATAAAGCACCAAAACAATTATATATGGTTTGTCGCGGGAGTGCTAATTGCAATTGCATCTATTATCATAGGCTTTTTAGGAATTAGAATTATTTTAAATGCTTTTTTTAATGAAAAATAATGTCGAATCTTAATTTTAAAAAAATTACAAATTGGGAATATTGGCCTTCGTACATGTTTTATATTCCTATCATTCCATATGCATTTCTTTTAGCTTTAAAATCAAGGAGTTTCGGATTTTTTTCAGCAGTCAATCCAGCAATTGATGGATCAGGTAATGGACTAGAGTCTAAATATGATACCATTCAATTAATTCCTGATAGCTACAAACCAAAAACAATTTTTTTAAAAAAAGGTGAACAAGTAATAAACTTACTACCTAAACTTACTTTAAATAACATTAACTATCCTTTAATTATAAAACCTGATATTGGTTTTAGAGGTTTATTAGTTCAAAAAATAAATTCAGAGAGTGAATTATCCGAATACATTACAAAATACAATTCTATCAACTTAATTATACAAGAGTTTGTTGATTATAAAAATGAATGTGGTATTTTTTATCATAGGTTTCCCAATGAAAAAACAGGAAAAATAACCTCAATTACATTAAAAAAATATTTAACCATTATTGGCGATGGGAAATCTTCCATTTCTGAACTTATTTTAAAAGATGAGAGAGCCAAAATTTATACCTCACTCATTTCAGAAATAAATAAAGATAAACTTGAAACAATTCCACTTTTAAATGAAAAAATCGTACTCAATATTATTGGAAATCACTCGAAAGGAACACAGTTTATCAATGGTAATAACCTTATAAACAAAGATTTAATTAATTTTTTCGATAAATTAAGTTTTGATATTGACGGTTGGTACTATGGAAGAGTTGATATTAAATATACTACTTTTGAAGAATTAATTAAAGGTGAAAACTTAAAAATTATTGAAATTAATGGTGTTATTTCTGAACCAACTCATATTTATGATGCATCCAGTGGAACTTATTTTGGCGCCCTAAAATCTATCAAAAACCACTGGAAATTAATATATCTTATTGGTATAAAAAATAAAAATATGAATAATGCCAATTTTACAAATTTTAATTATTTGATTCACCTATATTTTAGATATAAGAAGTATCTAAAAAAGATAAATAACGTATCGATTAACCAATAACTTTATCTCTTGGAGTGGTTGGATTAAATCCAAAATCGTCATCTGGTAATTGTATCCCTAACTGAGAAATAATATATCCTACACTTGCGAAATGATGAATTGCATGACTATGAGCTTGAATTAGTATTGAAGCTAAAGTATAGTTTGCGGTAACAACTCCTAAACCCAAATCATCAGTCACTTTCAAAATTTTATTCAAATCCTCTGATTTAATCTTATTTAATTGATTTATGGTTTTCTCAAAATAATCAATACCACTTTTCGTATAATTCTCAACTGATTGATTTCGAGTTCTTTCTATTAGATTTATATCTCTTTCAATTATACCATTAAAAATACAATCAAAAACATCTAATATATGTCGCATATGACCTCCTATACTTGAGTAATATGGAGCTATTGAGGTATTACTATATTCTTCATCAGAAATATATTCCAATAACTGTATACCTCGTTCTAAGTTTTTTTCAATAGCTTCAATCATACCAACTAAGTCGTAAAAAATAATTTCGTAAATATAAAAAATAAAATTAAGCCAATAGCTTGACTAAAGTGAATATCCCTAAAACTAGAAATAATAAGCTTAAAATAATATTAATATTAGTAGCGATAAATGAAACTTTTTTAATAATTATTTTAGCAAATAAAATGTAGGTAAAAAACAATAAAAACGAACCTATTGATGCTCCAATAATAAAGAATAAAATATACGGTTGTTCAATAATTATTTTATCAATAGAAACTAAATAAATACTTAGGCCCAAATAAAAAGGAATGGCCAGCATATTTACCGATGACATGGCTAAACCACTTACAAAATAATTCTTTTTATTGCTTTCTGAGTTAGGCTTTATTTTTTTTCTAGAAAGCAAAAAAAAGAAAATTGACAATGCAAAAAACACAAAGACAGCGGCAATTTTTAAAATCTCAATAATTTTAGGATTCTTAGTGAAATAATCTGCAAAAAATAATGCAATTCCTGCCTGAAAAAAAACAATAACTGATGCACCAAGTGCAAACTTTACACTTTCAACTTTACCTGTATTTATTCTTATTTTTAGTGCTGTCATATTTAGCATACCTGGTGAAACCAAACCAAAATATGCCATAACCAAACCATAAAACACATGAAGAATATAACTTACTACCATTATTTAATTTTAAAAAATAAATACTTCGATATTAAAGAGTTAATATCTTTAGAAATTTCTAATTTTTTTATGAGCACAACATAAGTTACGACCAGTATTAAACTCTTTAAAACAATATTTAAGATTGGGTGAAATGAAAAATTCCAAAAATAAAACAAACCAAAAACTACGATGATAACAGTAATTACTTTACTTGTTTGCCTACTAAAAGGCTGAATATTTAATTTGCCCTTTATATACAAAATTTTGAAAATTGTATAAAAAACCACAACAATTAAAGTAGCTAGAGCGGCACCATTGATTCCAATTAAATGAATAAGCCATTTATTCAGTAAAATTACACTTATAGCCATTGCTAATGATAAATAGAAAAATATTTTATAATATTTCGAATTTACCAAAATAGCATTTCCTGTACCTAATGCTAGCTCCATTAATTTAGCTAAAGAAATAATAAATACAATCCAAATTCCTTTCGTAAATTGAGGCTTATTAATTAACATATACAAATCACTTATATTTAAATTAATTAGTAAGAAAAACAATCCGCCTATTACTAATAAATTTATTGAAGTTTGTTTGTATAATTTTTCTACATCCGCTAACTTATTTTCATTCATATCCTTAGCGGTAATTGGAGTTGTGATATGCTGCATTGCACGTGTTGGAATGGCAATAACACTTGCAATATAAATACCTACAGAATAATACGCAACTTCAGCAATTTGTTCCATCTGAGGTATCATAAACTTATCAATTTCTAATAAAACGCCTGCAGCTGAACCAGCAACAATGATATATAGAGAAAATGATAAAATTTCTTTTATATTCATAGGGATTTTAAATACTAATTGAGGCCTACACACATAAAATGCATATAGCTTCATTATGAATGCTCTAATTCCATAAACTAGCACAATAGCATATATAAATTCATCATTTGTTAACAACTTAAAATAAACCGCTATTAATAAAAAAGATGTACAAATACGTGCAAATAACTCTTTAATAAAATTTCCAAAAACAGAATTGAATTTAACTTTCGTCCACGAATAGAACACTTCAAAATATCCCATAAAAATGGCAGTAATAAAAATAAGGCTTGTGTAATCTTTAATTAATGTATTCTCAGAAGAAATCCAATTTGCAATAACATCATACAAGTAGATTCCAATAAGCCCTACAGGAATAATTATTAAAAGGGGAATAAATATTGTTGAAATCAAAAAGCTATCTTGCTCTTTTTTAGATGTATAAAAGGAATAAAATTTAATTACAGAATGCTGCATTCCAAAAACTAATAATGGCAAAATAATAGTAGCAGTTGATAATAAAAAAGTAATTAATCCAAAATAATCTTCGTGTAAAAAATGAGTAAATAAAAATAATACGTTAATCCCACCAATGGAAAATCCTAAAAATAAGATTAACGTATTTAAAAAAGATTGTTTTAAAACAATACCCATTATAATAATTTAAGAATTTCAGAATGAATCTTCTCTCCTACTTGATTTCCATATAAATCAATCTCAAAATTAGCTGTTGAATTTTGAAAATCTTTAAATGCCTTTATTATTTCTTTTGAAGAACTACCAACAATTTTAGCAAGTCCATTATTTACCAGCTCAACCCATTCAGTAGAATTTCTAGCAACTATACAATGTTTCCTGTTAAAAAAAGCTTCTTTTTGAAGTCCTCCACTATCAGTTATGACTAAATTACAGTTTTTAAGTAACTCTAACATATCAAAGTAACCAACAGGATCAATAAAAGTTACATTGTATTTTAACTTGTTCTTTTCTAAAACAGCTTTTGTCCTTGGATGTATAGGAAGTATTACCTGTTTATACTTATTTATTTCTTCCAATCCAGAAAAAATAGCTGTTAAATTCTCTATTAAATCTGTATTTTCTTCACGATGAATCGTTGCTAAAACAAATTCATTTTTAGATAAATTTAATTTAGATATAATTGTCGATTTTTCAGCTGAATTTTTCCCGTAAAACTCCACTGCATCTTTCATAATATCGCCACATTTTACCACTTTTGAAGGTAAATTATCGAAACCTTCATTTTTCAAGTTTTTAATAGCTGTGTCAGTTGGGCATAATAATAAATCTGAAATTCTATCAGTTAAAATTCTATTTACCTCCTCTGGCATTTTCATATCAAAAGAACGCAAACCTGCCTCAATATGAACAACCGTAATGTTCATTTTTTTAGCTACTAAAGCGCCAGCAATGGTTGAATTTGTATCACCATAAACCACAACTAATTTTGGCTTCTCTATTAGCAATACTTCTTCAATTTTCTCTAACATTTGCCCAGTCATTTGAGCATGACTTAACCCATTGATATTTAAATTATATTTTGGCTTTGGAATCTCCATTTCGTCAAAAAAAATGGCACTCATGTTTTCATCATAGTGCTGTCCGGTATGAATTATAACTTCGTGCATAGCTTTGTGTTTAGAAATAATTCTACTAAGCACTGCGGCTTTAACAAATTGAGGCCTAGCTCCTAATATGGTAACAATTTTTTTCATTCAGCAATTGAATTAATAATTTGAGCAACTTTTTTAGTTAGTTCTTTTCTATGAAATTGTTTTATATTTTTTGAATCAATACTCAACTCTTCTTCTTTAAATTTCGAATACAAATTTAAGATAGTTTTTTTCAATAAATCTCTTTCTTCAAAATCAACTACAAAACCACTAGCCGTTTCATTAATTATTTCGGCCAAATCACCATTTTTTGGTGCAATTGCTAAAATAGGACGTTTTGCCATTAAGTACTCAAATATTTTACCCGTAATAATTTGGTTTGCACTAACCACATTATTAACAAGCAACAATAAGACTTGTGCTTTTTTTTGAAATTCAACAACTTTATTATGAGCTACATAATTAATTAAAGTTACACTTTTTATAAGATCAAATTTTGAAATATCAGCTATCACTGAATCAGCTACGTTTCCTATTAGTTTTAATTCAAAATCGTTAGCAAACGACTTATTTTCGCTGATAATTTCAGCTAAAACTTCCCATAACATTTTAGGGTTTCTATCTGAATTCATCAATCCAATATGAGTGAGCGTAAACTTCGTATCTAATTCTGTTTTAACATCAGAAAATTCCGTATCATAACCATTGGTTACAACTAAGGTATTTTTATTAAATTTCACATATTTCTCTTTCATTGAATTCCCAACAACTAAAACAGCATCAGCATTTTTCAATACCTCTTTTTCCAATAAGTGGTGTTTTTCAATTGCCTTTTTAGATAGTGGTAACTGATGAAAATAATCAATCTCAGTCCACGGATCACGAAAATCAGTAATCCATTTTATACCTAATTGCTTTTTTAATTTGAGAGCAATTAAATGCATACTATGTGGAGGACCAGAGGATATTATAACATCAATATGATGCTCTTTCAAGTATTCTTCTAAAAACTTAACAGATGGTTTTATCCAAAATTTACGAGCATCAGGAATAAAAAAATTGGCTCTAATGTAGTGAGCTAACTTACCAAATAAAGAAGGATTCGAATTTAAAAAACCTGCACTTTCTTTTTTTTTCTTACCAAATAGCCCTATTAAATTATTTGGTTCCCAAATAGGATGTCTTAATATTTCTAAATTGTTTGGAATCTCGCCCATAAGTGACTCATCCAATATTGGATAATTCGGATTTTCAACTGTATAAACAACTGGTTCTATACCAAAACCTCTAAAATATTTCACAAATTTAAGCCAACGCTGTACTCCTGAACCTCCTGCTGGAGGCCAATAATAGGTGATGACAAGTACTTTTTTCATGTGCTTAATTTGGAATAAAAATCTATTAAATCTTTTGATGCTTTTTCCCAGTAAAAATCTTCCTCAACAAATCTCTTTCCATTTTTACCTAAAGTTTCTCTTAAAATTTCATCTTCAAATAGCTTTACAACATTATTTGCAAAATCATCTGAGTCCTTTTCTAAATGCACCAATCCACAGTTGGTTTTTTCAATTATGTTCTTTTGTGCTGTTGCATTACTAACCAATAATGGTTTAGAAAAACTCATATATTGAAAAAGCTTATTTGCATATGTTGTATCATGATGTAAATTTTTGTGTAAAGGAGAAATACAAACTGAGCTTGCTTTTATATAGGAAGGAAACAATTTTTCATCTTGCCAACCTTCAAAATCAACCAAATGTTTTATATCTAAATCTTCAACTTGAGATTTTAAAACTGTATCAGATGTGTTACTTCCTATAATAACCAATTTTATAGTTGGTATTTTATTCTTTAAACTATTCAGAGAAGCTATTGCAGTTTGTAATCCTCTTCTTAAACCTGTATCCCCTAAATATAATAAAACAAAATTATTTTTATATTTATCGATTATCTCATTTTGAATTACTGCATTTTTATAAAAAGTTTGATGTACTGTATTTGGAACAATAATTATATTTTCAGACTTAGTATTTGTTCTTTTTATAATTTCATCTTTTGATTCTTCAGTAATTACAATAACCTTGTCTGCCTTTTTAATAAATATTTCCTCTTTTTGTTTCCATTTTTTTGAAGAAATTAAAAACTTACCTGGAAATTTTTGTAAATGAACGTAGAACTTCATAATTTCTGGTCTGTTTTCGTGTAAATCTAAAACAGTTTTAAGTTTTAAATTTTTAGCAGCTCTGAATGTAGCTTCTGCGATTTGAATATCGTGAATATGTACTACGTCAATTTTATTGGTATTTAAAAAGTGATTGATTTTTTTTGCCATAATTAAAGAATAAAAAGGAATTGTATAAACCAAAGCAGATAATTTATAAATCATCTTATTAGATGCATATCTTATAACCTGAATGCCCTTTATCTTTTCATTATCCTTTTCCTTCCCATATTTTAAACAAAACAAATATACTTCATGACCATTTTTAATTAGTGAAATAGCTTCATTTTCTACCCTTGGGTCGGGTGGAAATACTTTATCTAAAATCATTCCTATCCTCATACTACTTATTTTTCAGCGTAAATAGCATAATATCTTGGTGTAAATTTTCTTAAAATTGGTCTAAATCCTATTTTATGAATTGGGCTTGTCCACTTAGATTTCTTTTTAATGTTCCATCCTGATTTTTCTAATAGCCAATCAAATTGCCAATCTTCAAACTCATGAAAATGCCTATCGCGCATGTCTGTTTTACTTCTATAAGCTTTGGCAAACCATAATTTTAATGGTACTGTAGCAATAATTTTTTCACATTCAATAGCCTTCAATACTTCATATGGAGAAAGTAGGTGCTCAAATATTTCAAAAGCTGTAACCGCATCAACCTTATGCTGCTTTACAATTTCTGGAAATTCATCTAAATCTTCACCTGATGTATTGTAAACTTTATATCCGTGTTGCTCCATAATTTCACTAAATGGATTCCGAACCCCCAAATCTAAAATTGTAGCTGGTGCTGGTAAAATATTTTGTAAAAAATCTAATGTGTGTTTATATCTTTTATGCGGTAATTCATTATACATCAGCAAACTAATTAAATCATCTAATAAGTAGCAAGATATTGATTTAATTATAAAATCAGTAAAAATATTTCATAAAAAAAGGGTCCTAAATCAAAGTTCATTTTTTACTTGAATCAAACAATTTTTTCGGAATTGATTTTGATTTAGAGACAAAACTTGTATTCTAAGAATAGAAAAATTAATGAATTATTCTATTTAGATTTCTTTTTTTGAATAATAAACCATCCTAAAGGAATCATTAATAACAACACATATGATATAAGTGTTATTGTATTTCCATTTTTAATAATGGTTGGTTCAAATTTAAATGTAATATTGTTTTCACCTTTCGTTATTTCCATTCCGCGCAATACATAGTTAACACGATAATGTGGCGTTAATACTCCATCAACATAAGCATTCCATCCGTTTTTATAATACATTTCAGAAAATACAATAAACTGATTAGTATTCGTCTTAACTTTATAGGCTAATTCATTTGCCTCATATGAAATTAATTTAATTGTTGCAGTTGTATCAATTGAGTAATTTTTAGCAATATCACTGCTTAATTGGTTGGAGTTAATAACTGCTTCACTTTTAGTATTTAAACTATCTAATGCTCCAATTTCTTCATTAGCAGTTTTTACAATTTTTAATCTATTTATGAACCAAGCATTTCCATTTGCTTCTGGATTTTGTTGTACTGATTTCTGCCCATTTTCATCTTCAAAAATCAAGTATTTCGTGTTTAGCATATTTAACACTTGAATATTATTTTTAGCTATTTGAAAATCATATAATTCTTGATAACGTCTTGGTTTTGCGGCGTGATAACCTCCAATAGACTTATGAAAATAAGATGTTGCGCCGTCAGCCATGATATTTTTAGTAAAATCAGCAACCCTATAAATGCTTTTATCTTTTAAAATTTCTTTATCAATTTTAGAAGCAACAAATGGTTTATCAACTTTCCTTGCCGAAACAAAAAAGTTATTATCTACATAACGTTTATCAACATTTACCAAATCAAATAGTAATAATACAGCGAGGACAATCAAAAGAATATTCTTGTTTAATTTTTCTTTCAAAAACAACCAGATCGCTCCCGAAATTAATACAACAAATACCAATGATCGTAAACTATCATTCACAAACAATGTTTTTCTATCGGCGGTAATTGCATCTAAAAACCCTGATATTTGTTCCTCAATTTGAAGGTCTATTGCTGTTTCAAAAGTAAATAAACCTGTACCTCCAATAACGAACAGTAAAGCTAAACCACCAACAATAATAGTTGCCCATTTTAATGCCTTTAATTTTAATTCTTTTGCAGTTTCATTAGAAAATAACTCCTTTAAACCTAAAATACCTAATAAAGGAATTGCTAATTCTGCTATAACTTGTATTGAAGAAACCGCTCTAAACTTATTATATAACGGCACATAATCAATGAAAAAATCTGTAATTATATTAAAGTTTTTTCCCCAACTCAACAGTATCGAAAAAATAGTTGCTGCCAATAACCAATTTCTAATTTTAGGTTCAACTAAAAATAACGCTAAAACAAACAGAAAAATAAATAGTGCTCCAATATAAGCTGGTGCAGCTACAATAGGCTGCTCTCCCCAATACATGGACGCTATTTGCATCAGGTAATTTGCGTCATTTGGGTTTAATCCTTTATTTACAGCATCTTGTAAAAAACTCTGTAATTCACTATTTTCCAAACTTTCATGTCGTGTTCCTCCCATAAAACGAGGAATAAACAAGTTAAAAGTTTCAGCCCGTCCACAACTATATTCAGTGATATAATCTTTGGATAAACCTGAAGTAACTTGTTTTGAAGAACCATCAGGATTTATGGTTAATTCACTTTTACTACGAGTACTATGCTCAGAATATTCCTTCATCGCAAGCAAACTAGTTGCATTTGTACCTATTGCAATTAGTACAGCAATTAATAAAACTCCAATGCTTTTTCCAAAATGAGGAAGTTCTTTGTTTTTAACTGATTCTATTAATTGAACAATTCCAAAAATTATCACTAAAAACAATAAGTAATAGGTCATTTGAATGTGACTTGCACTAACCTCAAGCGACATTGCTAGAGCAGTTAATACAAACCCAAATAAATATTTATGTTGAAAAACCAATAAAATCCCTCCTAAAACTAAAGGCATATAGGCTATTGCGTGTGCTTTTGCATTATGGCCAACACCTAAAATGATTATCAAATAGGTTGACAGTCCAAATCCTAAAGAACCAATTATTGCGAGTTTCCAATCAACTTTTAAAACCGTAAGGAGAATAAAGAAACTTAAAAAATATAAAAATAAATAATCAGCTGGGCGAGGTAAAAAACGAAGCAACTTATCTATTGATTTGATAAAATCATTTGGATAGTAAGTGCTTACAGCATATGATGGCATCCCGCCAAAAGAAGTATTTGTCCAATACGGTTCTTCACCATACTCTTTTCTAAAATCCTTAATTTCTTTGGATGAACCTATAAATTGAGTAATATCACTTTGCTGAATTTTCTTTCCTTGTAAAACGGGAGAAAAATAAGCAAGCGAAACAAAAACAAAAACTGCAATTGCGATAAGATATGGTGTAATTTCTTTAACTGAAAACTTCATTTATTTATCGTCTTTTACTTCTTCATAATCAACATAATCACCTACATCTTTATTACTTTCTTTTCTAACTTGTGGTTTTTTAGCAATCACAGTTTCACCAATGTTTCCTGAATCCTCTTTATATTGATTTTCTTGTTGTTCCCTCATTTTCTTTTCAACATTTTTCACTACCCTTTTTAAAAACAACGGCATAATATACTTTCCAATAAATTTAAAAGCATAATAAACAATAATTATAATTGCTATAGTTCTTAACAATCCCATTTAAATAACGTTTTATAATTTTCAAAAATAACAATTTGACAGGAACTAAAACGTTTAATTATATAAAATCTTATATTTGACAACTTAATCAACATACAATATGAAACGAATTTTATGGCTTGTAATTCTTTTTGGCGGTATTCAAATAGTGAGTGCCCAATACACAGAAATAATTAACTCTAAGCGGCCTGGTTTTTCTGAAAGTCCGTATAGTATTGGAACCGATGTTTTTCAGTTCGAAACAGGTATGTTTTATAGATCAAGTGATAACAATGCCTTTTTATCAAAAGCAAACTCTCTGGGAGGAGAGTTGTTTTTTAGATATGGGAAATTTTATGATAAACTTGAAATGAATGCTAAAATTACATACCAAAAAGATGAAATTGTAAATAATCCCTCAGAAGCCAGAACTAATATTAGCGGAATAAGTGAACTTACTATTGGTGCTAAGTATTTAATTTATGAGCAAAATTACACTGACAAATCTAAAGAAGTAAGAAGTTGGAAGCGTAGAATGGCATTTGATAAAAAACGATTAATTCCATCTGTAGGTGCTTTTGTAGGTGTAAATACTAATTTTTTAAGTGACGATTATAAAGCAAATGAGCTAACATTAAAAGGAGCTATTTTATTACAAAACGATTTCTCAGACCGATTGGTTTTATTAACTAATTTAATTGCAAATAAAATTTTATCTGACTCAAATGAATATTCCTATATAGCAACAATGACCTATGCTTTGAGCTATAAGTGGTCTTATTTTGTTGAAAATCAAGGTGTATTTGAAAAACATGCAACACCAAAATTCAATTTTGGAACTGGAATTGCCTATTTATATTCAAGAAATTTACAATTAGACGCTTCTTTAAGGACAAACTTTTTTGATGATTATTCGTTTATTTATTCTTCCGTAGGTTTAGCTTGGAGGCTAGATAGACATTCTGATCAATTAGTGGTTAAAAACTCTCCAAGAGCGAAAATAAAGAAGAAAGGAAATTTCTTTTCAAGATTATTTAAGAAGAATTAATAGTTATGATTATACTGCAAGAAATGACTACAAAAAAGGAAATGAAAGCTTTCGTTAAATTTCCTTTTAAACTTTACAAAGACAATCCTTATTGGGTGCCTCCAATTATTAATGATGAAATTAGTTCGTTTGATAAAACTAAAAATCCAGTTTTTGAACATGCTGAAGCTCGATTTTTTGTAGCTAAAAAAAATAATGAAGTTGTTGGACGCGTTGCTGCAATTATAAATTATACTGAAATTAAAAAGCAAAAATTAAAGAAAATGCGTTTCGGATGGTTTGATTTTATTGATGACATAGAGGTTTCTACATTATTATTACAGAAAGTTGAAGAAATTGGAGTTCAAAACAATTTAGAATTTATGGAAGGTCCAGTTGGATTTTCAAATCTAGATAAAGTTGGAGTTTTAACTGAAGGTTTTGATCATATCGGAACCATGATAACTTGGTACAACCACGCGTATTATAAAACTCACTTAGAAAAGTTAGGCTTCAATATTGAAAAAGAGTATTTAGAAAGTAAATTTCTTTTTAAAAATGTAAAAAGAGAGCCGCTAGAACGAGTTGGTGAGTTGATAAAAAAACGTTATCATCTTACACCTCTTAATTTTACTAAAACAAAAGAAATTTTCCCTTATGTAGATAAAATGTTCGACTTGTTTAATGAAAGTTATGCTGCGTTACCATCCTTTGTTCCAATTTCAGAAAGAGAAAAAGAATATTTCAAAAAGAAATACATCTCTTTTATCAACCCTGAGTATATAAAATTTGTAGTTGATAAAAACGGCGATATGATAGCCTTCGCAATTACCATGCCTTCATTCTCTGAGGCTTTACAAAAGGCGAATGGCAAATTATTCCCTTTTGGAATATTTCATTTACTTAAGGCAAAAAACAATAGCAAAGATGCTCTATTTTACTTGATAGGCGTGCATCCAGAGCATCAAAATAAAGGCATACATGCATTGCTTTTTTTAGAATTTCAAAAAAGTTTTGAACCTAAAGGAATTATAAATTGCATTAGAACTCCAGAACTCGCATCAAATGAAGCCATCGCTGCAGTTTGGAAAAATTTTGATTCAAAAGTATACAAAAGGCGTTGTACCTATAAAAAAGTGATTTAAATGCAATTATTCTACAATTCTGAACTAACAGCTACTTCTCAACAATTCACTTTTGATAAAACCGAAAGTAGACATATAGTTCGTGTATTAAGAAAAAAAGAAAATGATAAAATTTTTATCACCAATGGAAAAGGAAAACTATTTACATCTGAAATTCTAATAGCAAATGACAAAAAATGTTTAGTTAAAATTATAACAACTGAAGCTTTTAAAAAACCTTGGAATTATTATTTACACATTGCTATTGCCCCAACAAAATTAAACGATCGCTTTGAATGGTTTTTAGAAAAAGCTACTGAAATAGGTATTGATGAAATAACACCAATTATTTGTGAACACTCTGAAAGAAAAGTAGTTAAACCAGAACGATTGGAAAAAATAATTCAATCTGCGGCAAAACAATCTTTAAAGTATCACTTTCCAAAATTAAATGAACCTGTCACTTTTAATCAATTTATTAATTCAAATTTTGACGGACAATTATTTATAGCACATTGCGAAGAAACTGCTAAAAAATCATTAAAAACTGCTTTAAAACCAAAACTTGACACAACTATTTTAATTGGTCCTGAAGGTGATTTTTCAATCAAAGAAATTATGCAAAGTTTGGTACATAACTTTATTCCTGTATCTTTGGGAGAAAGCCGCTTACGAACTGAAACCGCTGGTATTGTAGCTGTCCATAGCGTTGCTTTTACAAATGAATAATTAGATGAAGAAATTTTTACAAGTACATTTTAAAATTTATAGCTTTCAAATAAATATTATATGCTTATTTTTTTTAGTTACTCTTTTTTCTTTTTCAAGTATTTCAGCACAGCAAATTGCCATTTTAAAATATAACGGTGGTGGAGATTGGTATGCAAATCCAACGGCTTTACCCAATTTAATAGAATTTTGTAATTCGAATATACATTCTTCAATAAATGCAAATCCTGAAACGGTTGAAATTGGTAGTTTAGACATTTATAATTATCCTATTGTATTTATGACTGGTCATGGGAATGTCTTATTTTCTAATGATGATACTGAAAACTTAAAAAGCTACCTTCAATCTGGAGGATTTTTGCATATTTCTGATAATTATGGTTTAGATAAATACATTAGACGGGAACTTAAAAAAATATTTCCGAATCAAGAATTTCAAGAAATTCCTTACAATCATCCCATTTTTCACCAATCATTTAATTTTGAAAATGGAGTTCCTAAAATTCACGAACATGACAACAAAGCATCTAAAGGATTTGGTTTATTTTACCAAGGAAGATTGGTTTGCTTTTATGATTATGAAGCTGATTTAAGTGATGGTTGGGAAGATGAAGAAATACATAACGATAGCTTTGAAGTACGTGATAAAGCACTAAAAATGGGTGCAAATATTATTGAATACGCTTTTAAAAATTAATATGCAGGAAAACTTAGATTCGCTTAAAATAAATTTCGATACAGAAGGTCTATGGGTTTTAAATGTCACCTTGGCATTAATTATGTTTGGAGTTGCTCTTGGTATTACTATAGATGATTTTAAACGACTTTTTAAATCACCTAAAATCTTATTAACAGGTATTATTTCTCAATTTTTTTTACTTCCATTTGTTACATTCATTTTTATAAAATTAGTGAATCCTATGCCAAGTATTGCTTTAGGAATGATGATGGTTGCTGCTTGCCCCGGGGGAAATATTTCTAATTTTATGACACAAATGGCTAAAGGAAATTCAGCTTTATCAGTAAGCTTAACAGCTTTTGCTACTCTAATTTCTGTAATAATGACACCTCTGAATTTAGAAATTTGGGGAAACTTATATGCTCCAACTGCTAAAATTCTTCAAACCATAGAACTAGACCCTTATGAATTAGTAAAATTGGTGACCCTTATTTTGGGAATTCCTCTTATTATTGGGATGTGGGTAAGAAGGTATAAACCGAATGTAGCTGATAAATTATCTAAAATTTTAAAACCTGTTTCTCTAATCATTTTCATGATTTTTATAGTTATTGCATTTTACGACAATTTTAATATTTTTATGAATTATGTGCACTATGTTTTAATTTTAGTCATTGCCCATAATATTTTAGCCCTACTTACAGGATTTTATTTTGCAAAAGCAATGAAACTATCTTATAAAAATCAAAAAACCTTGGCCATTGAAACTGGGATACAAAATTCAGGCTTGGGTTTATTATTAATTTTTAGTTTTTTTAACGGTCTTGGAGGGATGGCACTCTTAGTTGCTTTTTGGGCAATTTGGGATATTTTATCTGGACTTTTATTAGCTAGCTATTGGGCAAAACAAAAAACAGCTGAATAAGTGAAAAGTCTCTGGTATTACATAATGAGGGCTTATTTAAAAATTGGTTTATTTTTTTTACATAAAAAAATAACGATTGTGGGTAAAGAAAACATACCTAAAGATGGACCTATTCTATTTATTGCCAATCACCAAAATGCTCTTATAGATGCTATTCTAATTCCAACAACTACAAAAAGAGAAATTCATTTTTTAACTCGAGCAAGTGCATTTACGACTAATCTTATTTCAAAATTTTTAAAATCTCTAAATATGATTCCCGTATATAGAATTAGAGATGGGTTTAATACGATTGAAAAAAATGTTTCCGTTTTTGAACAGTGTTTCGATATTTTAAAAAATGAAGGAGCAGTTGAAATATTTGCCGAAGGAGCACATCACCTAAAAAGGCAAATTATGCCATTAAAAAAAGGGTTTGCTCGTATTATTTTAGGAACACTTCAAAAATACCCACATCTAAACATTCAAATTGTTCCTATTGGAATAAATTATGATTCACATTTGAATTTCCCAAGTAGTGTTTCCATACACTATGGACAACCCATTTTGGCAAATAACTTTGTCAATACTGAAAATCCAGATCTACGCTTTACAGCCATTATTAATGAAGTTACTATTGCTCTTAAAAACTTGACCCTTCATATTAAAGATGATGCCAATTATGACGAAACTATTTCAAAATTAAACTCAGCTAATGTTGACTTTACAAACCCAATTGAAGCTGCTGAATTACTACAAAATATAAATTCAATTTCAGAAACCAAACCAACAAAGAGTAGCGTTAATTGGTTCTTTCCAATTCATTTAATCACTAAATTAAATAGCATACTTCCTTTACTTATTTGGCTATATTTAAAATCTAAGATCTCAGATATTGTTTTTACAAATACCTATAGATTTGCTCTAATTTTGACTGTTTTCCCTTTATTCTATATTATTCAAACACTAATAATCTATTACTTTTATAATAGCTATTATGCTTTAATTTATCTAGGAATAAGTATTCTATTAGGAATTATTTCAACCAAAACAATGTCTATTAATAAAGAATAGCATCTTGAATGTACTGCTGAATTTCAGTTCTTATATTTTTTCTAATTAAACCCATATTATCAGCCGTTGGATATACTCTATTCGATAAAAATATATAAATGATTTCTGTTTCAGGATCAGCCCAAGTATAGGTGCCAGTAAAACCGCTATGTCCAAAACTTTCATCAGAAACACACCCACAAGTTGCTTTTTCTCTTTCACGTATTTGAGGTTTATCAAAACCAATACCTCTTCTCACTTGATTATTTGCATAATACCGATGATTAAATTTATCAATAGTTTCAGATTTAAAATAGCGTTTACCACCATAATAACCTTTTTGTAAATATAATTGCATAATCTTAGCAATATCATTTGTGTTTGAAAATAAACCTGCGTGACCTCCAATACCTTTTTGGAAGGCCGCTCCCAAATCATGCACATAACCGTGAACTAATTGATTTCTGTAATAATCATCTAATTCAGTAGGTATAATATTCTTCTTTGAAAATTTATTTAATGGAAGATATGTTGTTTGAGTTGCTCCCAATGATTTATAAAAATGTTCCTGTGTCAATTCATTTAAATCTTGTTTATAATAGTTTTCAATATAGTTTTTAAAAATATAAAATGGTAAATCACTATATTTATAACCAACCCTTAACCTTTGCTCAGCACTAATAATACTATCTAGCATGATAGAAGGGTAATCGGTTTTTAAATACATCTTATCACCTACTCTAATACCGAATTCTTCAGTTCTCTTTTGGTTATAAAATTCATTTGAAGGTTCATTCGTTATACTATCTAACGTGTTTATATAAAATGGTATCCAGGATTTTAACCTACCGTAATGAGATAACACTTCCTTTACTGTTAAAGTATCTTTATTTGAATTTTTAAACTTCGGAATTAAATTACCTAAAGTGGTATTCAAATTAAAAATTCCTCGTTCTTCCAACTCCATAATTAAAGGCAATGAAGCCAATATTTTTGTTAAAGAAGCGATATCATACATGTCATTATTCTTTACCATTACTTGCTTTTTGTTCGTGTGATAACCAAAAGCTTTTTGGTATACAATTTTTCCTTTTCTGGCGACCAAAACTTGCATTCCCGGAGCCATTTTTTCTTCCAAAACAATTTGAGCAATAGAATCAATTTTCTCTAACTTCTTAGAACTTAGTCCAACATCCTCGGGTATTGAATATGCTAAACGTTGCAATGAGGTAGACAGTAATCCGTGTCCTTCAGAAAATATGTTTTTCAATGAAACTGGTAACTTACCTTTAGTTTCTATCGCTCCAAAAATCATTTGAGCTGAAATTTCTTGAGAAATTTTACTATTTTGATATGATAACAATAACCCGTTAATATTTTCAAATGTTTTTAATTGTAATAAACTATATGGGCTAGCAAAAACATCTAAAATGACAGTATTAGTTCTGGCTATTTCTTGTAGCCAAACCAATTCCTTATCTTTAAATTTATACTCTTTCCAAGGAGTTAAATTAGATTTGTGATATCCTATTATTACTAAATTATATGACTTTAATTTGGTAACTAATTCATCTAAATTTTTGCCTGAAACTACAGTTACATCTGTGTAATTTTTTAGCATATTTACAAAGTCTCTATTTTGAGCATCACCTAATTTTACATACGCAATTTTCTTTTTGTCCAAATTTTGAATTGGAAAAACTAACGACTCATTTTTTATTAATGTAATTGAATTTTCAACTAATTCTCTATGAAGCAATTCATCAGAAATTGAATTTAAATCTTCTTGTAGATTTTCTAACTCCACCAACTTAAATTCACTTAAACCAGCCCAGTATTTAGCCATTAAAACTTTACGAACTGAAAAATCAATCCTTTCTTCCGTAATTATATTCTCATCAATTGCTTTTTTAATTTTGGAAATAGCAGCTGGGACATCTTCAGGAATCAATAAAAGGTCATTTCCAGCTTGCAAAGCTGCTAAATCTATATCACCTGGTTTTGCAAAATTTGAAGCTCCTTTCATATTAAGGGCATCGGTTAGTACTAAACCCTTAAAATTTAATTTTTCCTTTAATAATTCAGTAACCACTTTATACGAAAGTGATGTTGGTAAGTCTTGACTTGGCTCTAACGCTTTAACACTTAAATGTGCAACCATAACGCTAGTTAAATTACTTTTAAAAAGTTGTTTGTAAGGATACAATTCAATAGAATCTAATCTTTCAATGTCAAAATCTAAGACAGGAAGCGTTTTATGAGAATCTGAATCGGTATCTCCGTGACCGGGAAAATGTTTTGCAGAAGCTAATACATACTGACTTTGGATTCCTTTTATAAATGCGGAAGCTTTATTAGTTACGTTCTCTCTTCCTTCTCCAAAAGAACGATTTCCAATTATTGGATTTTCAGGATTTATATTGATATCTACAACAGGTGCAAAATTTATATGAATCCCTAAACGTTTGCAATGTTTCCCAACTTGTTCTCCAAATTTTTCAATTAGTTTATTATTTCTTATTGCTCCAAGTGTCATATTCCAAGGAAAACGATACGTATTTTTTAAGCGCATATCTAATCCCCATTCACCATCAAAACCAATTAACAAAGGTGTTTTAGAAATAGATTGGTATTTATTAGTAAGTTTGGCCTGAGATTCAGGAGTTCCCTGCATAAAGATGAGTCCACCGATATGATGTTTTTTAATTAAATTTTGAATAAAATTTGTGTGGCTAATATCTTTATTTGAATAGGCTTGAACCATGAACAATTGACCTATTTTTTGATCAATAGTCATTTGATCCATTAACGTATCTACCCACTTTTTTTGAGCCAACGAATCCTGAGCGATTAATGGATCCAAATTTTGTGACTGCAAAAAAGCACTAAATAATAGCGCAAATATGAAAAATATGTTTTTTTTCATTTTATCAAAAAATCAAAAAGGTGATTATACTGATTCTACTAAAAAACGTTTGTGCCAACTGTTCTCTGCTGTAACTTCCCAATTCTTAATTAAATCTTCCTTGGTTGTAACCATATTGTTGAATACAACTGTATTTGAAGTTATTTTTTGCTCTTGGGCATATTTTTGAAAATCAGCCATAGAAACAATGTTTATACTATCTCTATGCTTAAATGAAATGTTTAATTTATTGGTTAAATCTAACTGAAATTCGTTCTCTAGTTTTTTTATAAATTTTACTGAAGAATCAATTGAACAACCAGAAACATCATTATAATGCTGGTCAGCAGCAATAATAATAAATTGATTGTATTTAATTAAAAATGAAGCTTTTATTTGATCACCATGTCCTAACCAATCTTCAATAAATTCTTCAACTTTATCACTTATTTTAACAACTTCACTTTCTAAAAATTCTCTATCAGACTGATATATCCATACTCTGGAAGTATCTGCCAAACTTTCAAAATTCACTAACATATTTATAATTTTTGATTGAATTTATTTTTTAAATCATCTATTGTAGTTTCTTTCTTTCTAGGAAATAAACTCTCCTTAATTTCTCCCAAAACTTTTTTTGTATATAATGGAAAATCCGCATTTTGAATCCATGAAAAATAACCCTTATCTTTCTTCAAAATTTCTTTTACTGTTTGATTTTTATATTTTCCAAATGTAAAAATTTCATCACCTTCCACATTGTATTGAATAAACCCTGCAAAATCAGCTCTTTTATTAAATGTTGAATATTCATTTAAAAAATTAACATTATTTTCTAAATCATCATACTTATCTAATTGTGCTTTTAAAATTTCATAGGTTGCAAGAGTATCCGCTTCTGCCGAATGGGCATTTTCCAAACTTTTATCACAATAAAATTTATAACCTGCACTCAGCGTTCGTTCCTCTTTTTTATGAAAAATAACCTGAACATCAATAGCTACTCTATTCTTCATGTCAAAATTTACATTGGCACGCAACATTTCTTCAGCAAGCAAAGGAATATCAAATCTATTCGAGTTAAATCCAGCCAAATCACAACCTTCAATAAGCTCACTCACTTGTAAAGCAAGTTCGTTAAATGTAGGTTCAGTAACTACTCGTTCATTAGTAATTCCATGAATATCTGAAGCTTCTTTTGGTATTTCCATTTCTGGATTTACTAACCACGTTTTACTTTCTTTATTTCCATTTGGAAATACTTTTAGTATTGAAATTTCAACAATTCTATCTTTTGCAATATTAATACCTGTTGTTTCTAAATCGAAAAATATAATCGGTTTTTCTAATTTTAATTCCATAGTAAATTTTAAATAATCGAGATGTAAATATACAATTTGTAATGTACGATTTATGCTTTAAAACAAGTAGTTTTAAAGACTTTTTAACAAATATTTAAGTTACTCATTTTGAAGTTGTTTTTTATAATTTTCAATTTCAACTTGGTATTTTTGAGGTAATTCAGGTTCTTTAAAATTGTATGTTTTTAAAGATTCTAAAATAGTTTCAGCTACTAATAATCTTGCCGTTGACTTGTCATCTGCAGGAATTATAAACCATGGTGCATTTTCTTTTGAAGTCTTATTTAACAAATCTTCATAACAAAATTGATAAGCATCCCAAAGCTTGCGTTCTTTCAAATCTCCAGGCGAAAATTTCCAATTTTTTTCTTTTAAACGCAGCCTCCTTAATAATCGATTCTTTTGTTCTTCTTTGGATAGATTTAAAAAGAATTTTAAAATTATTGTACCATTATTTACAATATGACTTTCAAAATTATTTATTTCTTCCATTCTGTTATTGAAAAAATCATCATTTAAGACCTCTACACTAGTTGCTGACGGAATATTCTCACCAACAATATACTCAGGATGTACACGCGTTACTAGTACATTTTCATAATGGGTTCTATTAAAAATTCCTATTTTACCTCTCCCTGGTAATGCTATGTAATGACGCCATAAATAATCGTGTTTTTTTTCTAATTCTGATGGCACTTTAAAACTATGCACATTAATACCTTGCGAATTCACATCTTTAAAAACTTCTCTAATTAAACTATCTTTTCCTGATGTATCCATTCCTTGTAAACAAATCAAAACAGCGTATTTGCCTTCAGCATACATAGTATTTTGAATTTTACTAAGTTCTTTCCTAATTTTATTTAGCTTTTTTTTGGCATTTTTTTCAACTAGTTTCGTACTGTATTCTTTTAAATTAACCGTTCCTTTTACTAGGTATTTGCTCATTCTAAAATATATTTAATTAATTGACTAAAATTCTATTTGCATCGAAAATAATAGAAATTAAATAATCAGTGAAATTTTCTAACCATTTTGTTCAAATATAAATTAAATATTTCCTCATATTATTAAGTTTATTCTTCTCAAAGCTAACTCTAATATAGTCGCATATATCAACTTCAAATTGAAATTTGTTACAAAAAAATCACCAAATATGTATGACATTTATCACAGATTGACATTTATCATAGTTATTATAACGTTTTCGTAATATCTTTGAGGATAATAAAATTACAACGTATTATTTATATATAAAATTATTAATATGGCAAAAGTTAAAGGAGCAATTGTAGTTGATAATGAAACATGCAAAGGATGTGAGGTTTGTATACCTGTTTGTCCTGAAGATGTGATTAGTATGTCAACCGAAGTAAACAGAAAAGGATATCACTATGCATATATGAGTAATCCTGAAGCTTGTACAGGTTGTACAAACTGCGGAATTGTTTGCCCAGATAGAGCAATTTCTGTGTATAGAGTAAAAGTTCAAGCATAATTAATAAACGAATTAGAATGGCGGAATTAAAATTAATGAAAGGTAACGAAGCATTAGCCGAAGCTGCGATAAGAGCTGGTGCCGATGCATATTTTGGTTACCCAATTACACCACAATCTGAAGTTATTGAATACTTAATGACAGAGCATCCCGAGGATAGAACTGGGATGGTTGTGTTACAAGCTGAAAGTGAAATTGCAGCAATAAATATGGTTTATGGCGCTGCAAGTACAGGTAAAAAAGTATTAACTTCTTCATCAAGTCCAGGTATATCTCTAAAATTAGAAGGTATCTCTTATTTAGCTGGAGCAGAATTACCCGCAGTTATCGTAAATGTTGTACGTGGTGGTCCTGGATTAGGTACCATACAACCTTCTCAAGCTGATTATTTTCAATCGGTTAAAGGCGGCGGGCATGGCGATTATAAATTATATGTTTTAGCACCTTCGTCTGTGCAAGAGATGGCAGATTTTGTTGAAGACGCATTTGATATTGCTTTTAAATACAGAGCTCCTGTATTAATTCTTTCCGATGGGTTAATTGGTCAAATGATGGAGAAAGTGAACCTAAAAGATCAACAAGAAAGAATGTCAAATGAAGAACTTATTGAAAAATATGGGGATTGGGCAGTAACAGGTAAAACAAACAGAGAGAGAAATATTATTACCTCTCTCGATTTACAATCGGAAAAAATGGAAGCAAGAGTTCGTAGATTAATGAAAAAGTACGAACAAATGGAAAAAGAGGACTTGCGCTTTGAAAAAATTATGTGTGATGACGCAGAGTACCTTATTGTAGCTTATGGTTCAAGTGCACGAATTAGTCAAAAGGCTGTTGAGTTGGCTCGAGAAAAAGGACTAAAAGTTGGTCTTTTACGCCCAATTACATTATTCCCTTACCCAAAACAAGAACTTTTTGAACTAGCAGATCAGGTTAAAGGCGTATTAAGCGTTGAATTAAACGCTGGTCAAATGGTTGAAGATGTAAGAATGTCAGTTCAATTTAAAGTACCTGTTGAACATTTTGGAAGAACTGGTGGTATCATTCATACTCCAGAAGAGATATTAGAAGCATTAGAACAAAAAATTATAAAATAAATGGACGTATTAGATATTATAAAACCCGAAAATCAAGTTTTTTGTAAAACAAAATTAATGACAGATACACCATTATCTTATTGTCCCGGTTGTGGTCACGGTACTGCTCATAATTTAACAATGGAAGTGATTGATGAAATGGGTATTTCAGAAGAAACAATTGGCGTTGCACCTGTTGGATGCTCAGTTTTAGCATACGATTTTATGAATATCGATATCACACAAGCTGCACACGGTCGTGCTCCGGCAGTAGCAACTGCAATTGCAAGAACTTGGCCAGAAAAATACGTATTTACGTATCAAGGTGATGGTGATTTAGCAGCAATTGGTACTGCAGAAACTATTCATGCTTGTAATAGAGGTGAAAATATTGTCATTATTTTTGTAAATAATGGAATTTATGGAATGACAGGTGGTCAAATGGCTCCAACAACTTTAGAAGGAATGAAATCATCAACATCACCATTTGGTAGAGATATTTCAACAATGGGTTCTCCATTAAAAATGACAGAATTAGTGGCTAACTTACCAGGTGTATACTATGTAACTCGACAAGCAGTCCACAACCATAAAAGTGCAAGAAAAGCTAAAAAAGCCATTAAAAAAGCATTTGAAAATACTCGATTAAGAAAAGGACTTTCATTTGTTGAAATTGTTTCGAACTGTAACTCAGGTTGGAAAATGACACCCAATGAATCTAATATTTGGATGGAAGAAAATATGTTTCCTTACTTTCCGCTTGGAGATATTAAAGTTGATGGTAAATTAAAATAAAAATTATGACAGAAGAAATTATTATTGCAGGTTTTGGTGGTCAAGGTGTACTATCAATGGGGAAAATATTAGCCTATTCTGGAATTATGCAAAATCAAGAAGTAAGTTGGATGCCATCTTACGGACCGGAGATGCGCGGTGGTACTGCAAACGTTACGGTAATTTTAAGTGATGAAAGAATAAGTTCTCCCTACTTAAGAGTTTTTGATACTGCTATTATTTTAAATCAGCAGTCCATGGATAAATTTGAAGATGAAGTTAAACCAGGTGGTGTATTAATCTATGACCCGAACGGAATTTCTCATCATCCAACAAGAACTGATATTAATATTTTTCAAATTGAAGGTACTAAACTTGCTTCTGAGATGGGAAATAAAAAAATATTTAATATGGTAGTATTAGGTGCATTTTTAAAAATAAAACCAATTGTACAATTAGAGAATGTTATTTCAGGATTGAAAAAATCGCTATCTGAACGATATCACCATTTAATTCCTTTAAATAAAGAAGCTATTACTATGGGAATGAATAAAGTCACCTCGTTAAAAGTTACTGAAGATATTTCATAGCGTAGATTTTAATTGTTTGTTAGTATTAAATTCGATTACTTTGTTTTTTTAAAAACAGTGTAATCGAATTTTTTATGGCATCAATATTAATTACAGGAGGAACAGGTTTAATTGGAAAGCAATTAACATCTTCATTACAAAATAAAGGGCATAAAGTTTCTATTTTAAGTAGAAATACTTCTAAAAAACCTAACGTATATCAATGGAGTATTAACGATAGTTATATTGAAAATGAAGCAATTCTAAATGCAGATTACATTATACATTTGGCCGGAGCTGGGATTGCAGATAAACGTTGGACAAAAACCAGAAAGAAAGAATTAATTGATAGTCGAGTTGATTCTACAAACTTATTATTCAACAAAATACAAGAACTAAACCATAATTTAAAAGGATTTATAGCAGCTTCAGGTATAGGCTATTATGGAGCAACTACCTCTTCAACTATTTATTCTGAAAAGGATGCTCCTGGAAATGATTTCATAAGTAAAATTTGTAAATTATGGGAAAAGGCATCTTTGAAATTTTCAACAATTGATGTAAGAACAGTTATTTTAAGAACTGGAATTGTACTTTCTAATAAAGGTGGTGCATTACCAAAAATTGTAAAACCAATTAAACTTGGATTCGGTGCAGCACTAGGAAAAGGAAATCAATATATGCCTTGGATTCATATTGATGATTTATGTAATATGTATGTAGAAGCTATTGAAAATAATAAAATTGAAGGTATCTACAATGCAGTTTCTCCATCCCATGTTAATAATATTGAATTAACTAATATAATTGCCACTTACCTAAAAAAGAAGATCCTACTACCAAATGTTCCTTCATTTGTGTTTAAGATTTTATATGGCGAGATGTCTAAAATTTTATTAGAAGGAAGTAGAGTCTCTTCAAAAAAAGTTGAAAAAACTGGGTTTAAATTTAAACATAGTAGTACTCAAGATACCATTAAAAACATACTTACTAATTACTAAAGTTTTATTAGTAAATTTTAGTTTTGAAGTTTAAAATTTCGTTTTATTTCTTGAAATGGACTATTTGAGTTGATTAATTTTTTAATAATTCTTTTTCTTAAAACTTCAATAGTTACATCATAATACCTTGCCCATTTTTCATCTTTAAAAAGTGATTTTATTTCTTTTTGTCTTTTAAAGGCAAAATCTAAAGTCATTAAATAGTTTTGAGCACTATCATTTTCTAATTTATAGGAAATTTTGGATATACCTCTATTGTAATCAACTTCAAGATAAAAACTTTTTCTATTAGAATCTAAATTGAAGAAACTAAACCAATTGGCATAACCAACATAGTAGTATTGGTTTTTATAATCCTCAATCCCTTCTATGTTCCATCTACAGTTTGCAACTCTTCCCCAATGGTTAGAATAACGATAAACACCATCTTTTGTATAGTGATATAAACTTTCTGATTTACTTTTATAGTGAATTGATTTTTCGTTAAAAAAATCTATTTGAACCATTTTAAATTCGCAATAAGTTCTTTTATGAAAATTTAATTTATTGAAGTTATTCAAAGGTTAATTAAATTAATGTTTCAGCAAAAATATTAATTAACTAGATTTGATACTATTTCTTTAACAGGTAAAATTTGTTTGGTATGTTCAATACTTGGACCGGCCACCCAAACTGTTTTATATGTTACTTTGGTTGCAGCATTTGTAACTGCATTAGTTCCAACCATAAAACGAATCAATTTTATCCATTTCTTTAATTTCTTATTCTTATTTAAAAATGATTCTATCCAAGATTGTTTTGTACCAATTTTTTGAACATATGGTGTATTTATAACAGTACAAGGTGTACCTGAAATACGCTCTGTCATTACAATATTATCAGCTCCATTATCAATACATGCTTGCTTATACTCTTCGGTTACATTGGCCTCTACCGAGGCTATAAAAGGGCTGCCTATTGAAACACCTTCAGCTCCATAACTCAGCATTGCATCCAACTCATTTTTAGACCCTACACCTCCAGCTGAAATAATAGGGATACTACAATGCTCAACTAACTCTCTGATTAATTTTTCTGGGGAAATATTTCCTCTATGCCCTCCTGCTTTATTATTTACCGCAATAATTGCATCTGCACCTAATTCCTCAACTTTTTGAGCAAATTTTAAATCGGTTACATCACAAAAAACTTTAATATTTTTTTTATGCGCCTGCTTTATTGTCTCTTCTGGACTTCCTAAAGATGTTATAATAAAATCAGCTCCATGCTCACAAATAACAGCTAATTGGTCTTTATACTTAAGATTAGATTTATTAACAATAAGGTTAAATCCAAATGAGCCTCCTTCAACTTTTGCAGATTTCAACTCTATAATTGCTGCTTTCAATTCATCCAAAGTTCTATAATTTAGAGCTGGTATACAACCTGCAATACCACTTTCCATAGCTTCAATAACCATTGCGGTATTTGATACTAAAAACATTGGTGCCATAATTATAGGGTGCTTTATATTTAACAGCTTTTTAAGTTTCATAGTTTTCATTTAGATGATTTTTTCAAATATAGTAATTATTATGCACGCATAACAATCAAGTTTAAAACAAAAAAGCACTTTCAAATTGAAAGTGCTTTTTTATAATTATTTAAAAGAAAATTAATCCTCTTTTACCTCTTCAAAGTCAACATCTTCTACATTGTCTCCTTCAGCTTTTGGCTCAGTACTTCCAGCATCTCCTGTTGGAGCTCCAGCTCCCTGTGCTTGAGCATCTTGTTGTGCTTTGTACATTTCCTCACTTGCAACTTTCCAAGCTTCATTTATTTTCTCCATCGCTGCATCAATTTTTCCAAGATCTTTAGATTCGTGAGCTTTTTTCAACTCTTCTAAAGCAGCTTCAATTGGTCCCTTTTTATCTGCTGACAATTTATCTCCAAACTCTTTTAACTGTTTTTCTGTTTGAAAAATCATAGAGTCAGCACCATTAATTTTTTCAGCAGTTTCTTTAGCCATTTTATCTGCTTCAGCATTTGCTTCAGCATCAGCTTTCATTTTTTCAATCTCAGCATCAGATAATCCTGAAGAAGCTTCAATTTTAATGTTTTGAGATTTTCCTGTAGCTTTATCAGCAGCGGTTACGTGAATAATACCATTTGCATCTATATCAAAAGTTACTTCAATTTGAGGAACTCCTCTTTGTGCTGGTGGAATATCTGTTAATTGGAAACGTCCCATTGTTTTGTTATCTGCAGCCATAGCTCTTTCACCTTGTAATACATGAATATCTACGGATGGTTGGTTATCTGCTGCTGTTGAAAACACTTGTGATTTTTTAGTTGGAATTGTTGTATTTGCATCAATCAACTTCGTCATTACATTCCCCATAGTTTCAATACCTAATGAAAGAGGTGTAACATCTAATAACAATACATCTTTCACATCACCAGTTAAAACACCACCTTGAATTGCAGCACCAATAGCTACAACTTCATCAGGATTTACACCTTTTGAAGGGGCCTTTCCGAAAAACTTTTGAACTGCTTCTACAACTGCAGGAATACGCGTTGACCCTCCAACTAGAATAATTTCATCAATATCTCCAGTTGATAAACCAGCCGCATTTAAAGCTGTTTTACAAGGCTCAATAGTTCTTTTTACTAAATCGTCAATTAACTGTTCGAATTTAGCTTTCGACAAAGTTCTAACTAAGTGTTTTGGTCCACTTGCTGTAGCAGTAACATAAGGTAAATTAATTTCAGTACTTGCAGAAGAAGATAATTCAATCTTCGCTTTTTCAGCTGCTTCTTTTAAACGTTGTAAAGCCATTGGGTCTTTACGTAAATCCATTGACTCCTCTGCTTCAAATTCTGCAGCTAACCAATCAATTATTTTTTGATCAACATCATCACCACCTAAGTGTGTATCTCCATCAGTTGATAATACTTCAAAAACACCATCACCTAATTCTAGAATAGAAACATCGTGTGTACCACCTCCAAAGTCAAATACAACAATCTTTTGGTCTTCACCTTTTTTATCTAAACCATAAGCCAATGCCGCTGCAGTAGGCTCATTAATAATTCTACTTACTTTTAATCCTGCAATTTCACCAGCTTCTTTAGTTGCTTGGCGCTGCGCATCATTAAAATATGCCGGAACTGTAACAACAGCTTCAGCAACTTCAGTTCCTAAATAGTCTTCAGCCGTTTTCTTCATTTTTTGAAGAATCATTGCTGAAATTTCTTGTGGTGTATACAATCTTCCATCAATATCAACACGAGGTGTATCATTATCACCTTTAACAACTTTATAAGGTACACGTTCTGCCTCCATTTTAGATTCAGAATACTTATTACCCATAAAACGTTTAATTGAATAAATTGTTTTTAAAGGGTTTGTTACTGCCTGACGTTTTGCAGGATCACCTACTTTTCTTTCACCACCCTCAATAAATGCAACAATAGAAGGAGTTGTTCTTTTACCTTCTGCATTTGGAATTACAACAGGCTCATTTCCTTCCATTACAGAAACACAAGAGTTGGTAGTTCCTAAATCTATTCCTATAATTTTACTCATAACTATATATTTAATTTTTTGTTTTTATTATTTTTTAAACTTACAACTACAAATAGTCAATGATTATGCCATTGAAAAAAATATGTCAAGTTGTCATAATTTCTATAAATCTCATGTTTATTTGTCATTCAATCATTTGTAAATTAAAAATTGCTTCTATAATTGACATCATATTTAACAAAAGCATATATTTACGACCAACAAAATCTAACTAAAAAATGGAGTGTATTTCAATATTTGATATGCTTAAAATAGGTATTGGACCTTCAAGTTCTCATACCTTAGGACCATGGCGAGCAGCAGAAAGGTGGATAAATCACTTAAAAAAAGAAGAGTTATTTGATGCTATTACTTCAATAAAAGTGGACTTATACGGTTCCCTTTCGTTAACAGGAAAAGGTCACGCAACAGATTTAGCCATTCTTTTAGGATTAGAAGGTAAAGACCCCGAATATATTCCTGTTGATGAAATTGAACCTTTAATAGAAAAAATTAAAACAACCAATAAAATTAATTTTGGGGAACTAATTAACATAGATTTTAACCCTTCAAAAGACATCGTATTTAATAGAGAATTTTTACCATTTCATGCAAATGCAATTAAGTTTACTGGATTTAATATGAGTGTAGAAATTTCATCTGACACCTATTACTCTATTGGTGGTGGATTTGTTGTTAGGGAAGAATTAATTCACGCCAAAGAGAATATCAAAATTTATAAAACATTTCCTTACCCCATTCAAAAAGCAAAAGAATTAGAAAACTACTGTAAGCAAGGACAATTAAAAATTTCTGAACTTGTTTTAGAAAATGAAAAATCGCTTAGAAATGAATCTGAAATTGATTTTGAGATAAAAAGAATTTGGGATACCATGCTTGAGTGCATGTACGTAGGATGTCATACTGAAGGAATATTACCTGGAGGCTTAAAAGTAAAACGACGTGCATTTGAAATGCATAAAAACTTAAAAAGTAATATTCCTTATAGCTCTCCAAATGAATGGTTAGAAACTATAAGATCTACTGAAGTAAAATTCAGACAAATCTTAAAATGGGTTAGTTGTTTTGCTTTAAGTGTAAATGAAGTAAACGCTTCACTAGGAAGAGTTGTTACTGCACCAACCAACGGAAGTGCAGGAGTTATACCTGCCGTTTTAATGTATTATTTGGTTATTGAAAATCATGAAGCAAATTTTAATGAAATAAAACAATTTTTATTAGTTGCAGGAGAAATGGGAAGCTTATTCAAAAAGGGAGCTACAATTTCAGCAGCAATGGGTGGTTGCCAAGCAGAAATTGGGGTATCATCTGCAATGGCAGCAGGTGCATTGACTGAGTTGCTAGGAGGAACACCTGAACAGGTTTTAATGGCAAGTGAAATTGCCATGGAACATCATTTAGGATTAACTTGTGACCCCATAGGTGGATTGGTTCAAATACCCTGTATTGAACGAAATGCAATGGGTGCAATTAAAGCCATAAATGCAGCAGAACTAGCTTTAAATACTGATTCTATTCATGCTAAAGTTCCATTAGATAAAGTGATTGAAAGTATGTATGAAACCGCTAAAGACATGAATTCCAAGTACAAAGAAACCTCTGAAGGTGGTCTAGCTGTAAGTGTAAATATTGCAGATTGTTAAAATAAAGTAGCTTGAAACAAATAATATTTTTTATATTTGAGTACAAATCAATAGTATTAATAAAAAAATTCATTACTCATGAGTAAATTCGATGAAAAAATAGCACTTTATCAAGGTGCAATGAAAGATTTAGGTATTAGCTTTAACGCTGATTTATTTGCAAAAGTTACTAAAGGTTTAGGACCTTCAATTTACAAGAAAGACGCAGAAACTGTTTCTGGATCTGACGCTAAAGAATTAGCTACTGTAAAAAACAACTTCCTAATGAAAAAATTAGGCCTATCTGATGGTGCTAAATTAGATAATGCTATCGAAGCCGTTATGGAAAAAATGGGAAAATCTAATAGAAATAAATACAGAGCAATTGTATACTATTTATTAGTAAAAGAATTAGGTCAAGAATCTAAATACTAAAAAATTACATTCTTATTTCAATAAAAAACCTGCAGTAGCAGGTTTTTTTTATACAAATAATTGAAAATTTTAATCATCAACTTCATCCTCAGCAATCCCATCAAAATCATTATCATAAGCATCATCAAAATTATCTTCATCAGCATCATATTCTTCCATTGTTTCTTCCAACTTTAAGCTTATTTTTACAAGGTAAATAGTATCATCTGTTTTTACTTCAACTGCTCTAACAGTTTCACCTTGAGCATTCTTAAATGTAATTATATCTCTATAGTTATATCCCTCTGGAAATTTTTCAACCAATAAATCTAAAATATCACTTGTTAATTTACTGTAATCTACAATAACTCTTTTCATATTCTAAAATTACATATTCAATAAATAGGCAAAAATTAGTGGTGCTACTATTGTTGCATCCGACTCAATAATAAATTTTGGTGTGTTAATATCTAATTTACCCCAAGTTATTTTTTCATTTGGTACTGCACCAGAATATGAACCATAACTTGTTGTTGAATCAGATATTTGACAAAAATAACTCCAAAATGGAGTGTCAGTTCGTTCCATGTCTTGATATAACATTGGTACCACACAAATTGGAAAATCACCAGCTATTCCTCCACCAATTTGAAAAAAACCAATTCCATCTTTAGAATTTTCAGAATACCAATCAGCTAGAAATGTCATATATTCAATTCCAGATTTCATAGTACTCGCTTTTAATTCTCCTTTCAAAACATACGAAGCAAAAATATTTCCCATTGTACTATCTTCCCAACCTGGAACAACCATTGGCAAATTAGCCTCTGCTGCAGCAATCATCCAACTATTTTTTGGGTCTATCTCATGATATTGATCTAGTACTCCTGAAAGGACCAATTTATACATAAATTCATGCGGAAAATATCGTTCCCCTTTCTCTTCTGCATCTTTCCAAATTTTAAAAATATGCTCTTGTAATCTTCTAAATGCTTCTTCCTCTGGAATACAAGTATCAGTTACTCGATTTAACCCTTTTTCTAATAAGTTCCACTCATCTTGCGGAGTTAAATCTCTATAATTTGGCACTCTTTTGTAGTGAGAATGTGCCACTAAATTCATTATATCCTCTTCTAGATTTGCACCTGTACAAGAAATAATTTGAACTTTATCTTGTCTAATAATTTCTGCAAATATTTTTCCAATTTCCGCAGTGCTCATAGCTCCTGCAAGGGATACGAGCATTTTAGAACCTGATGCTAATTGATTTTCATACTCTTTAGCTGCATCAACAATGGTTGCAGAGTTAAAATGTAAATAATACTTCTCAATAAATTGAGATATTTCGCCTTTTTTAGTCATAATCTTCGTCTTCGAATTTTCCTACTTTATTATTTGAATTTGAAAAATCAGTATCAAACTCTTCTTCTTTATCTATTTGCTCATTAAATTTATAGCTCAACATTTTATAATAAAGTTTTGCTGCTAAAAAGTCTGATGATTTATCCTTTTCATTCGGACATAATTCAACAATGTCAAACCCTACAACATTTTTTTCTTCAAAAACTTTCTTTAAAAAATCTAATGTTTCATACCACAATAAACCACCTGGTTCTGGTGTTCCTGTAGATGGCATTATTGATGGATCAAACGCATCTAAATCAATTGTAATAAAAACATTGTTTGTCATTAAATCAATTGCATTTTCAACCCAGTAATCATCTGTTACCATTTCGTGCGCAAAAAATACTTTTTCTGTATCCATTACACTTGTTTCCGACTTGTCCATGCTTCTAATTCCTACTTGAATTAAATTGGTATTTTGGCTTGCTTCATAAACCGCACAGGCGTGATTACAACTTGAGCCTTCGTACTCTTTTCTTAAATCAGCGTGTGCATCAATTTGCAAAACTGTTAAATTGTCAAAACATTCATTAAAAGCTCTTATTGAGCCTATTGATATTGAGTGTTCACCTCCAAATAACGTTACAAATTTATTTCTGTTGATATATGATTTTGTCGTTTCATGAACAGCCTTAGCCATTGCTTCAGGTGAAGAATTTTCTTCTACTGGATCAGCTAGATAAATACCGTTTTTATATACTTCAGAATTCGTTTCAATATCATATAACTCCATATTTTCAGAAGCTTCTAAAAAGGCTTCCGGGCCTTTATTAGCTCCTTTTTGCCAAGTGCTTGTACCATCATATGGAACCGGTATTAAAACTACTTTTGACGTTTCAATTTTTGAGTACTGTTCAGGAATTCCTGCATACGTTTTTTTATTCATAACCTAAAATTTTCAAAAAGTCTTTTGCTGTTTGTTGTTCTTTAAAAATAGAATGTTCTAATTTTCCTTCTTCGTTTTTCGAAATAATTACATGTTTTGGCTGAGGAATTAAGCAATGTTGCAAACCCCCATAGCCTCCCAAGGATTCTTGATAAGCCCCCGTATTAAAAAATCCAATATACAAAGGCTTATCATCTTTATAAGTGGGTAAATAAATAGCGTTTATATGTTGGTCTGAATTATAATAGTCATCACTATCGCAGGTTAACCCCCCTAATAAAACACGTTCATAATTATCATTCCACCTATTTAAAGGTAATAATACAAAACGTTTATTTATAGCCCAACTATCTGGTAATGTTGTTATAAATGATGAATTTATCATATTCCATCGCTCTCTATCATTTTGTTTTTTTTGATATAGTACTTTATAAATACTTCCTCCACTTTCACCAACTGTAAAACTTCCAAATTCAGTAAAAATATGTGGTGTTTGGACTTCTGCTTCATCACAAGCTAATTTTATTTGATTGATAATTTCATCAATCATATACTCATAATCATAATCAAAAGCCAACGAGTTTTTTATGGGGAATCCACCGCCAATATTTAAACTATCTAACGAAGGGCAAATTCGTTTTAAATTAATATAAACTTTTAAGCATTTATTTAATTCGTTCCAATAATATGCATTATCCTTAATACCGGTATTGATAAAGAAATGCAACATTTTTAAATTTACCTTGTTGTTTTCTTTAATTTCTCTTCTATAAAAATCAACTATATTTTTATACCCAATTCCTAATCTCGAAGTATAAAACTCAAATTTAGGTTCTTCCTCAGACGCAATTCGAATTCCAATATTTATTTTCTTTCTAATTCCTGTTGTTAATAAATCAATCTCTTCATAATTATCAATAATCGGAATACAATTTTTATGACCGTCATTAATTAATTTTTGAATTTTGCTTATATAATGTTCTCGCTTAAATCCATTACATAATATATAGGTTTTATCGGAAATTTTGCCTTCTAATTTTAACTTTTCTAAAATATCAATATCAAAAGCTGAAGAAGTCTCAATATGGATATCATTCTTTAAAGCTTCATCTAACACATGTTTAAAATGAGAACTTTTTGTGCAATAGCAATAATTATATTTGCCTTTATATTTGTGCTTGCGCATAGTTTCCTTAAACCACCCTTTAGCTTTTTGAATATTCTCACTAATCTTAGGTAAATAGGTAAATTTTAAAGGTGTTCCATATTCCTCAACCAATTTCATGGTATCTACATCATGGAAATGTAAATTTTTTTTAGCATCAACTTTAAATTCTTCTTGAGGAAAATCAAATGTTTGATTTATTAAATCAATATACTTAGTGTTCATTATTAGATTTTAATTTTTAAACTTAAATTTCAGCTTGTAATTAAGCTGATAAAACATCGAACAATTGATATACCTAAACTCTTAATACTAAATATTTGCGTTGATTATTAACAACCTTAAAATAGTTGTAAAAACTAAAAATGTAGTAAATAGAAGTTATCATTTGTCTTAATTTTTCGTTGTGCTTCCAAAACACATAGCAACTTAAAAACTTCTTAATAAAAAAGTTACGACCGAAAAAATATAAATTTTTCAACGTTAATTAAAAATATAACGCAACAAACATATAGAAAAAAACAATACAATTGAAAAAAAACGAAAAAATTATCGAGTAAAAACTAATTCTTTTGCATTAGATAGATTTTGATCAAATGCATAGCCTTCATAATTAAAGCCTTTTAAATCTTCAACATTTTCAATATTATTGTCAATAATATAACGTACCATTAAACCTCTGGCCTTTTTCGCAAAAAAACTAATTATTTTCAGCTTGCCATTTTTATAATCTTTAAATACTGGAGTTATTACCGGTACTTTCAATAATTTAGGTTGAATCACCTTAAAATATTCGTTACTTGCTAAGTTTACAAAAACCTCATTATTATTTAGTTCCCTATTTAGAACATTGGTAATAGACTCATCCCAAAATTGATAAAGATTCTCTTTTTTTCCAACTTTTAATTTTGTACCCATTTCCAACCTGTAAGGTTGCATTAAGTCTAATGGTTTTAATAACCCATATTGTCCAGATAAAATTCTTAATTTTTGCTGAAGCTGCTCTATTTTATCTTCTGAAAGTGAATAAGCGTCTAACCCAATATAAACATCCCCTTTAAAGGCAAAAACCGCTTGTTTTGCGTTTTCTAAGGTAAATGGTAATTGCCAATCTTGATTTCTTTGCCAGTTTAATTCTCCTAATTTTTCCGAAATACTCATTAAATCAGAAAGTTTCTTTGGTGATTTCTTTTTTAAAACAGCACTTAATTTATCGGCTTCATTTAAAAAAATTCCTTGAGTGAATTTTGAAATTGGAGCTTGAGTTTCAAAATCTAGCGATTTGGCTGGTGAGATTACAATTTTCATTTTATACTTATTGGTGAATTAAACATTATATTTAACAAATTTAAGATTTTATGGAGTTATTCTCGTTAAAAAATAATATGATAATCCTATTCTAGGATAAACTTAACTTATAATAATTCATCCATAAATTGCTGCATTTTTTCAAATAACAAACCTACATGAATTCCGTCCATTAATGCGTGATGCACTTCAACTGAAAACGGCATAATCTTCCGCTCATTAACTTCCTGAAACTTCCCAAAAACTAGTTTAGGAATTCCAATATTCTTTTCATTTCCATTACGTGCATGTTTAAAGCCTGTAATGGAAACCCAGGGAATGGTTGTGCTGTGTGCAACGTCTAAATCATACACGTGAGAATCATTTAAAGCCCCACTTCTATGATCGTTTAATACTTTTGATCCATTTTTCATAAACTCCATAAAAGTTGAAGCAGTTTCAAAATGACAAAATGAAAAAGTATTATCATTATTTAATACCGTAGAGTCAATATGTACTTTGTCAAAGGCTAATACTTTTCCTTCTTTCAAACGCAATCTAAAAGCTGGAATTTGGTTCATTGCCTGATTAGCAGTATACAAACCTGCAAGAAAAAAAGATAAATTATTCTTTTTGCAGTAACTATATAAATTAGTTACATCTAAAGTTGCTGTGATATTAAAAAAAGGGTCTTCATAATTTTTAAAAAAGTTATACTGTTTTTTTCGGTCCCAATTCTCTAAATTAATTTCTTTCATCATCTATTTTTTAAGAAGTAAAAATTCAACCAAAATTATTTATTTTCTAAACTTTAAAAAAGTAAAATTCGCTAATCAGCAAATAAAGTTAATTAAAACAAATTTTATCTAAATGATAAACATCCTTAAAACTCTTTTACTTTTTTTTCAAATGACTTTCAATATCACTTATATGAACATTAAGTGCTTGAGCCGAAATTTGAATTTCTTTTATTAAAAGTATTAACGATACAATTAGTAAAATCAATGCAATTCCAAATACCCAAACAGCAATCATTTGCTGATGAATATAAATGAGAAACATGGTAAAAACACATAAAAGAAGACTTGAGATTCCAAATATCTGCATCCAACGAGTAAGATTAATTCGAAGTTTGAGATTTTTAATTTGATGAATTAATGATTTGTCATTTTTTTTTAAATATTCACTATGCAAATTTCTTATAACTGCTGCATAGGCCAAAAACCTATTCGTATAAGCAAGCATAATTAAAGATATTGCAGAAAATAACAGTGCTGGTGTAGTTAATGTAAGTTCTTCCATAAATAAATACTCTAATGATCTACCTTTTGATTCACTGTATATGTTCTCCATTTTTCTAAACACATCTCTATATCTTGAGGTATTTCAGAATTAAACCTTAGAAATTCGTTGGTTGTCGGATGCTCAAAACCCAAGGTTTTTGCATGCAGCGCTTGTCTCGGCAGTACTTTAAAACAATTTTCAACAAATTGTTTGTATTTTGTAAATGTGGTACCTTTTAAAATTTCATGACCTCCATAACGTTCATCATTAAAAAGTGTATGGCCAATATGTTTAAAATGTGCTCTAATTTGATGAGTGCGCCCAGTTTCTAACTTACATTGAACAAGAGTAACATAACTAAAACGCTCCAATACTTTGTAATGCGTAACTGCATGTTTACCAAAATCACCTTCCGGAAAAACACTCATTTGAAGTCTGTTTTTCAAACTTCTTCCTATATTTCCTTCTATTCTACCTTCATCTTCATCAACATTTCCCCAAACTAAGGCATAATATAAACGTTCAGTAGTTCTATCAAAAAACTGTTTTGATAAATGTGCCATTGCAAATTCAGTTTTTGCAACTACTAATAAACCACTTGTATCTTTATCTATTCTATGAACCAATCCTGGTCGTTCATTCGAGTTTGTTGGTAAATTTTCGATATGATGTATTAACGCATTCACTAAAGTTCCACTATAATTCCCGTGGCCTGGATGAACAACCATTCCAGCCGGTTTATTTACCACCATAACTTGGTCATCTTCAAATACAATATCTAATGGAATATCTTCTGCAACTAATAAATTTTCATGTGGCGGATGCGACAAAACAACACGAACAACATCATTTGGTTTTACTTTGTAATTTGATTTTACAGGAATATCATTTACCAAAACATTTCCTGCTTTTGCTGCTTGCTGTATTTTATTTCTTGTAGCATTTTCTACAAAATTCATTAAAAATTTATCAACTCTTAACGGCTCTTGCCCACTATGTGCCACATATCTAAAATGTTCGTAAAACTCTTCCTTTTCTAATTCTTCAACATCCATTAATTGCTATTTGCTATGCTTGGTTTATACTGCCCACTTCCTTTTCCATTTCCTAATTTTAATGTAATTACTGAGTTTTTCGGAATTTTATCACCAGCTCTTAAATCTTTGCCATTAAATTGCAATCCTCTTACTACATCTTTAGCAATATCAGACACATACAATTCTTTTGAGTTCACTCTAAATCCAATAGCTTTGAGTTGAGAATTTGCTTGTCTTTTCGTTTTTCCATATAAATTTGGCACTTGAACATTGGCATAATTTGAAGGATTTAATGTTAAATAAATTTTTCTCCCTTCTTTTACTAAATCACCAGCCTCTGGATTATGAGAAATCACCGATTGTTTTGGATATGAGGGATTATAACTTGCAGAATCAATAACCTTGATACTTAATTCTAATTCACCCAATACTTTTTCAACTTCATTTAAATTCATTTTTTCCAAGTTTGGAACTTCAATTTTTTGATCATGATTCGTGGTAATATCTAACCATTTAACCACTACAATAAAAAAAACACCAAGTCCTACTGCAGCAAATATTAACTGCTTTAAAAATAATTTAGATTTTATAAATTGAAAAATACTCATTTGCTATTTTTTGATTTTGACAAAGATACTTTATAAATACCAACTTCCAAACAACTCAAATTGTAGATTTGTATATTCACTTCTATTTTTTTTAAATGTACTCAACTACTTTAAACTTTAAATATGTAAGTTTGTAATTACGGTTTAACTATTAACATAAAATGAAAAAAAATATTGCCATTATTATGGGTGGTTATTCTTCGGAAGTTGATATTTCTTTAAAAAGTGGTGAAGTTGTTTATCAAAATATTTCCAAAGAATTATACAACACATATAAAGTTCACATTTTAAAAGATAAATGGGTACTTGTTAACGATGACAACATTGAGTTTGTAATAAATAAACATGATTTTTCAGCTAAAATAGATGGTCAAAAAATAAATTTTGATTGTGTTTTTAACGCCATTCACGGGCATCCTGGAGAGGATGGAACTATCTTGGCTTATTTCGATTTAATTGGGTTAAAACATACTTCTGCTCCGTTTTATGAAATGGCAGTAACATTTAATAAACGTGATACCTTAAGCATTGTGAAACAGTATGGTATAAAAACCGCAACTTCTTATTATTTAGATAAAGGTGAAACTATTTATATTGAAAAAATTATTAAAAAAGTTGGATTACCTTGTTTTGTTAAACCTAATAATGCGGGTTCTAGCTTTGGAATTTCTAAAGCTAAAACTAAAGAAGATATAATTCCTGCTATAGAAAAAGCTTTTAAAGAAGATTCTCAGATTTTAATTGAAGAATTTTTAGATGGACCAGAAATTACAATTGGGGTTATAAATTACAATAATGAAATAAAGGTCTTACCAATGACTGAAATTGTTACTGATAATGACTTTTTTGATTATGAAGCAAAATATTTAGGGAAATCGCAAGAAATTACGCCAGCTCGAATTTCAGATGAAATTCACCAAAAATTAGAACGAATAGCTAAAAAAGTATACAAAATTCTAAACTTAAGTGGTTTTTCTAGAGCAGAATATATTTTAGTAAATGATGAACCCTACTTTTTAGAAATTAATATGGTTCCTGGTTTAACAAACGCTAGTTTAATTCCACAACAAGCTGCTGAAGCGGGTATTAGTTTACAAGAACTTTTTCATAACGCCATTAAAATGGCTTTAAAAAATTAATCATGAGAAGAGCCATTTTTCCAGGATCATTTGATCCAATTACACTAGGACATGTTGATATTATTAACCGGGCGTTACCACTATTTGATGAAATAATAATTGCTATTGGTATAAATGCTGAAAAAAAATACATGTTTACACTTAAAGAACGTGTGCAGTTTATTACTCAAAATTATGCAAATGAACCAAAAATAAAAGTTGAAACCTATACCGGATTAACCATTGATGTTTGTGAAAAGTTTAATGTTGATTTTATTTTAAGAGGGTTAAGAAACCCTGCCGATTTTGAGTTTGAAAAAGCAATTGCACAAACAAATAGAAAAATGTCAACCATAGAAACTGTTTTTCT
>NZ_JABDRI010000052.1 GCF_013041805.1 Lutibacter sp. | reverse complement strand
GGATTACCATTCATCCAAGACCCGATGAGCGCCATATTCGATATCAAGATGCCTTCGATTTAAAAAAAATAGTAACTACAGAGTTTAATATTGAGGGAAATCCAATTCCAAAATTTATGGACATGGTACTCGAAATATGCCCTACTCAAGTTACTTTAGTGCCTGATTCAATTGATGCAATTACTTCAAATGCTGGTTGGAATACCATTAAACATCAATCATTTTTAAAAGAAATTATTTCAGAATTTAAATCGAAAGGTATTAGAACCTCTATTTTTATTGACACTAACCTAGATTTAATTGAAGCCGCTGCAACTACAGGCGCTGACAGAATTGAATTATATACAGAGGATTTTGCTACTCAATATGGGATGGGAAATAAAAAGGCCATAGAACCGTATACAAAAAGTGCAATAGTAGCAACCGAACTTGGTTTGGGGATTAACGCAGGTCACGATTTAAGCTTGGAGAATATTCAGTTTTTTGCCGAAAATATTCCAAATTTGTTAGAAGTATCTATTGGTCATGCATTAATTGCAGAGTCATTATATTTAGGTTTCGAGAACGTAATTAATATGTATAAACATAAATTAAGTTTAGGTTCTAAATAACTTTCATTTCTTAGAAAGAGTTAATTTTATAAATTCAATGCTCAACATGCAAGTTTTACATTCAACAATTTTAGGGAAAGGAGAGCCTTTACTTATTTTACATGGTTATTTTGGAATGAGTGATAACTGGAAATCGTTAGGTAATAAGTTTGCTGAACATTTTGAAGTACACTTAATAGATCAACGGAATCATGGAAGAAGTTTTCATACAGATGAATTTGATTATGAATTATTAGTAGAAGATGTACACCAATATATACTACAAAAAGAATTGACGAATGTTTTTGTATTAGGGCATTCAATGGGAGGAAAGGTAGCCATGCAGTTTGCGGTAACCTACCCTGAATTAGTAAATAAATTAATTGTTGCAGATATTAGTCCGAAATATTATAAACCACATCATGAGTATATTTTGGCAGCATTGAATTCAGTTAATTTCACATTGCATAACACTCGAAAAAAAGTTGAAGAGGTTTTAAGAATTTATATCAAAGAAGCAGGAATTATTCAGTTTTTATTAAAGAACGTGTACTGGAAATCTAAAGGGAAATTAGCGTTTCGAATTAATTTACATAGTTTAACTGAAAATAATGCTGAAGTTGGTGAAGCGCTGCCTTCGTTTACGCATTTTGAAGGGCCAACTTTATTTTTAAGTGGAGAAAATTCTGATTATATAACGGAAGAAGATATTCCTTTAATTGCTGCTCATTTTTCAAAGTATAAAATTGTAACTGTCAAAAAAGCAGGACATTGGCTGCATGCTGAAAATCCAACGCAGTTTTATAATGAAGTTGTCAGTTTTTTAAGTTAAAAACCAAGTTGGCATAATTATAGTTAAATTTATAACTCAATTTAAAACATACGTTCATGAAATTAATTTTAAAAGTTCTACTCACCGCGATTGCAGTTGTCATATTAGCAAATTTTTTACCAGGTGTTACGCTTGCCAATTACACAAGCGCAATTATAGTTGCGATAGTTTTAGGGATACTTAGAGTTACCGTTAAGCCAGTACTTATATTTTTCACGTTGCCAGCAACCATAGTAACCTTAGGTTTATTTTTATTGGTAATTAACGCTTTAATTATACTGTTAGCTGATTATTTTGTAGATGGTTTTGCCGTTTCAGGTTTTTGGATAGCATTATTATTTAGTTTGTTGTTATCGCTATTTCAATCCTTCTTGTATTCATTATTAAATGAAAAGAAAGAAAAATAGTTGAATTTGAACAACTTAAATACTTTGTTAAGTGCATAAAAAACAGTAATTTTGCACCCGATTTTTAATGATTTTAAGATAAAATAGCACAAAATGAATATTACAAAAGAAAATATTGATAATTTAAATGCAGTAGTAAAGGTTGAGATTTCAGCTGCAGATTACCAAGAAAAAGTAGCAACTATTTTACAAGATTACCGTAAAACAGCAAATGTCCCAGGATTTAGAAAAGGTCAAGTACCAATGGGGATGATTAAAAAACAATACGGTAAGTCTGTAATGATTGATGAAGTAAATAAATTGTTACAAGAGTCATTAAATAAATTTTTAACTGAAGAGAAGTTAGATATTTTAGGGAATCCATTGCCAAAAATGCAAGATGATTTGAATTGGGATGCTGAAGATTATGCTTTTGAATTTGAATTAGGTTTAGCACCAGAATTTGATGTGAAGTTAGATGCTAAAAAGAAAATTACACAATATAATATTATTGCTGATGATGAATTGTTAGAGAAAGAAGTTGAGAATATTCAAAAGCGTTACGGTAAAATTATTCCTAAAGAGACTGTTGAAGATGATGTAAATATTGCTGGAACTTTTGTAAATGAAGAAAAAGAAATAAATAAAAAATCTACAATTTCATTTGATTCAATAAAAGGAAAATCAAACCAAAAGAAATTAAAAGGTGCAAAAGTAGGCGATGTTATTGAATTAAAAACAAAAGGTCTTTTTGATGACGATCATAAATTAATGGGTGCTTTAGGAATAGATCACGATGCAATTCACGGATTGGATATTGTGGTTCAATTTACTATTGAAGAAATTAATATGACAGAGCTCTCTGAAATAAATCAAGAATTGTTTGATAAAGTTTTTGGGCCAGATGTTGTGAAATCAAAAGAAGAATTAGTTGCTAAAATTAAGGAAGATGCTGAAAAGCAATTTAAAACACAAGCAGATCAACAATTATTAAATGATGTTACTGAATATTTAGTAGAAAATACAAAGTTTGATTTACCAGCTGAGTTTTTAAAGAAATGGATTGCGGTTGCAGGTGAAAATCCAATGACTCCTGAGCAAGCCTCTGAAGAATATGAAAAATCTGAAAAAGGATTACGTTACCAATTAATTGAAGGTAAAGTGTTAAAAGATAATGGTATAAAATTGGATTATGCTGAATTGCAAGAATTTGCAAAAGGTTTTGTAAAGGCTCAAATGGCACAATACGGACAATTAAATCCTGAAGAAAAAGAATTAGATGATATTGTACAGCGTGTGTTAAGTAATCAAGATGAAGCGAAACGTTTGCAAGAACAATTAGTAAGTAAAAAATTACTAGATTTTTATAAAGAAAATATCACGTTTAAAGTAAAAGAATTAAACTATGAAAAATTTGTAAAAGAAGTGTACAAATAACATAGTAGTTTAACTATAAATTAAAACTCCTTAATGAAATTTCATTAAGGAGTTTTTTTATTTTGTAAAATGGTTTTGTATTGACCATTTCAAGGTGTTGTTAAGATATAAACTTATTTCCTTTTTTGCCCTCTTGTTTTTGGTTTTTTATATTTTTTAGCAATTTCTCTTCGGTACGAACCTCCTAAATTAACACGTTTATTTTTTTCTTTTTTCTCATGAAATGCTGCTCCGCTAGGCTCAGTAACTGTTTTTTTCTTACCGGTGCTTTCTGGTTCAATTTTTGGCAGTTCTTCAGCGATCATATTAGTTGAAATTTCAATACTCTCAGGTAAATCGTATACGTCAATTTCAGTATTCATAAGTAATTCAATTTCTCCTAAATAGTCTGCTTCCTCTTCAGTAAAAAACGAAATAGCAGTTCCTTTTTGTTCTGCTCTACCTGTTCTTCCAATTCTATGCATGTAATTCTCAGGTTCCTCAGGAATGTTGAAATTAATTACATGACTTACATCGGTTAAATCCAATCCACGTGCAATAATATCAGTTGCAATTAATACTTTATAAAAACCCATTTCAAAGTTTTTAACAGAACGTAATCTATAATTTTGTGTTTTATTAGAGTGAATTACGTTGGTTTCTCCTGGGAGTAATACTTCAAGTTCTTCAAATAGCGTATTTGCTTGTTTTTTATTTTTTACAAAAATTAGGACTTTAGTAAAAGTCTTTTTGTCTTTTAGTAAATGCACTAAAAAATTTACTTTCGTATAAAAATTAGGAACAGGATATGCTTGTTGCTCAATCGTATCTAATGGGCTTCCACTGCTCGCAATTTCAATTTTGATAGGAGATTTAAAAAATTGATCTAATAAGCCATCAACCTCTTTAGTAAGTGTTGCAGAAAACAAAATACTTTGTCGATTTTTTGGTAATAAATCTAATAAGGTAATTAATTGAGGTCTAAATCCAAGATTCATCATTTCATCAACTTCATCAATTACTAACTTTTGAATTTGTTTTAATTTTAAAATACCATCTAACGCTAAATCTAATAAACGACCTGGAGTTGCTACTAAAATATCTTGTCCTTCATATACTAGTTGCTTTTGCTTATTTAGGTTTGTTCCTCCATATACACCTGCAAAACGAACGTTAATATATGGTGTTAAGCTTTCTAAGTCATTTATAACTTGAACCACTAATTCTCTTGTTGGAACCACAATTAAAATACGTGGATATTTTTGTGTTGAAAATGTAAGTTGTCGTAAAATAGGTAATAAATAGGCAAATGTTTTACCAGTTCCAGTTTGTGCAATTCCTACAACATCTCTGCTACTCATAATCACAGAAAATGCTTTTTCTTGAATAGGAGTAGGTATTGAAAATCCCATTTCATCAAGAGCATCTAATAAAAAACGGTTTAAGTTTAAATCGGAAAAGGTCATTGTTTTATTTTTTTGCAAATATAGGTTTATATTACTTAGTAGCTAATTCAAACAGCAACCAAGCATTTGGGTCAAAATTAATTGCAGTTATTTCTCCTGAAACATTAACTACAAAAGGAGCAGATTTATCATTTATTTGAATCGTTTTTATTTCTGAAGTTCCATTTTTATAAACAAATTCTATATCAAGTGGAAATTGAAAAATGGTTTCTTGAGTTTGTTCTATAATAATTCTAACTTTCTTATCATGGTAAATCCAACTTGATTTTATAATTGGGTGGCCTACTTTTTGAAGCCATTGTGTAAAGAAAGTATCTAAATTTTCTTCTGAAATTTCAGCCATTACTTGTTTAAAATCGTTTGTTGATGCATTACTAAATTTATAAGTATCGTAATATGTTCTTAAACCACTCCAAAAAAGTCCATCTCCAATTTTTTTACGAAGCATATGTAATACCCAAGCGCCTTTTTGATATGAATTAGCATTTAGCAATTGCATATAATTAGTTGTTTTTGTATCAATTGCAGGAGTTTTACTTTTTTTGTAAAAGTTTATAACGGTTTGGCGTTCTTGTTTAATTCTTTCCAAAAAAGCATCATTACCTTTTGATTCTAATATATATAAGTCTGTTAAATAGGTTGCAAAACCTTCACTTAACCAAAGGTGAGGCCAATCAATTTCAGAAGCTGAGTTTCCAAACCATTGATGTGCAATTTCGTGAGCTATTAAATCTTCATGCTCCAGTTTCCCCGTAACAGATTTTTCAAAATAAAAAATGTTTCCAGCATTTTCCATACCTCCAAAGCGAGTTTTAGATTGCACATTTGCTAATTTTTGAAAGGGATATTCGCCAATATGCTCAATAAAAAAGTCAAGTATATTTTTTGCAGTAGAAAAATCGTAAAAGCCTTGATCTTTTGTTTCGGGATATACCCAAGTTGAAACCGGAATGTTATGTGTTTCACCAATATTTTGAACTGCAAATTTTGCAATTCCTACTACCATTACTTTCGTTGGCAACGAAACGGTAGTTTTCCAATGGTATAATTTAGTAGTGTTTGTTAAATTAGTTTCTTCAACCTGAAAACCATTCGCAATAGTTTGATAGTGGTTTGGTGCTTCAATTAAATATTCAATGGTGGCCTTGTCTGATGGATGATCTACGCAGGGAAACCAGTGGTGCGCCCTATTTGGCCAATTATCTCCAAAAAAAGTTCGATCACCATATAAATTTTTACTAATTATTAATCCGTCTTTTGGAATGCCATGATATTTGATAATATAGGTATATTCAATTCCTGGAAATGTATGTTTTGTTTGAATATTTATTTTATCAGTTGTATGTAAAAATTCAACTTTTACATTGTTTTGATAAATAGAATCCACAACCATACCAAGTCCACTAACACTATCTTTTTTAAATAAATCAAGTTGAAATTCATTGACAGATTTTTTAAACTTTAATTTGATGCTCATTGTTGCATCAATACTATTTGTAGTGTCACTTACTGCAATTACTAATTTATAATGTTGTATATCAATTGTATTTAATTGCTGCTGGTAATTTTGAGCAATACCTGAAGATTGAATACAAATAAAAAGAATAAAAAAATGATAGAGGGTTTTCATACTAAAACTTTAAAGAATAATTTTCAAATATACATAGAAACAGTCACATTGTTTAGAAGATATAAAAGTGAAATATTAGATTACTTAATGAAACAAATAGACAATTCATAAATACTTCTTATCTTTACGCACTTAATACTTTAAAAACCCTGTTAAATGGATTACGGAAAAGAATTTAAAAAGTTTGCAACTCAGCATCAAGGCATCAATAGTATGTATTATGATAAATTGGTGAGTAGTGTTACACCATATATTATTGAAGAACGTCAATTAAACGTTGCGCAAATGGATGTGTTCTCTCGTTTAATGATGGATAGAATTATATTTTTAGGAACAGCGATTGATGATTATGTAGCAAATATTATACAAGCTCAATTATTATTTTTAGAAAGTGTTGATAATTCAAAAGACATCTCTATTTACATTAACTCGCCAGGTGGAAGCGTATATGCAGGTTTAGGAATGTATGATACCATGCAATTTATAAAGCCAGATGTAGCAACAATTTGTACAGGTATGGCAGCATCTATGGGAGCTGTTTTAATGTGTGCAGGTACAAAAGGAAAACGTTCTGCATTACCTCATTCACGAGTAATGATACATCAACCATTAGGAGGTGCTCAAGGGCAAGCAAGTGATATTGAAATTACTGCTCGTGAAATCATGAAATTGAAAGATGAATTATACCAAATAATTTCAAAACATTCTGGACAAACAATGGAGAAAGTTCATGCAGATTCAGATCGTGATTATTGGATGAAAGCTGAAGAAGCGAAAGCTTATGGTATGATTGATGAAATATTAATTAGAAAGTAATTAAAGGTATGGCAAAGGATGAAGTTTTAGAATGCTCATTTTGTGGAAGGAAGAAACCAGAAACTGACTTGCTAATTGCAGGATTGGATGCACATATTTGTGATAAATGTATAGAGCAAGCACATGGCATTGTAATGGAAGAAATGGCAGAGCAAAGTTCATCAAGCCTTAGTTCTGAATTAATAGTTAAAAAACCGAAAGAAATAAAAGCATTTATTGATCAGTATATGATTGGTCAAGAAAAAGCAAAACGTGTCATGTCTGTTGCAGTTTATAATCATTATAAGCGTTTATTACAACCTGAATCTAAAGACGAAGAAGAAATTGAAATTCAGAAAAGTAACATTATAATTGTTGGAGAAACTGGAACAGGAAAAACGTTAATTGCTCGTACTATTGCAAAAATGTTGAATGTGCCATTTTGTATTGTTGATGCAACAGTTTTAACAGAAGCTGGTTATGTGGGTGAAGATGTTGAAACTATTTTAACTCGTTTATTACAAGCAGCTGATTATGATGTGAAAAGAGCTGAACGCGGTATTGTTTTTATTGATGAAATTGATAAAATTGCTCGTAAGGGAGATAATCCATCTATAACACGTGATGTTTCAGGTGAAGGAGTTCAGCAGGCTTTGTTAAAATTATTAGAAGGTTCTATTGTAAATGTTCCACCAAAAGGAGGAAGAAAACATCCTGATCAAAAATTTATTGAAGTAAACACTCAAGATATTTTATTTATGGCTGGTGGTGCTTTTTCAGGAATTGATAAAATTATTGGAAAACGTCTAAATCGACAAGCTGTTGGTTATAGCGCATCTATAAAAGTGGATAGAGTTGATGAAACAAATTTGCTACAATATATTATACCAAGTGATTTAAAATCGTTTGGTTTAATTCCTGAAATTATTGGACGGTTACCAGTGTTAACTCATATGAATCCTTTAGATGCTAGCACATTAAGAGCTATTTTAACAGAACCTAAAAATTCTATTATTAAGCAATATCAAAAATTGTTTGAAATGGATGGAATTGATTTTACCATTAATGAAACAGCTTTGGAATATATAGTGGATAAAGCAGTTGAATACAAATTAGGTGCTCGTGGATTGCGTTCTCTTTGTGAAGCAATTTTAACCGATGCTATGTTTGAAATGCCAGGAACTGAAGAAACAGAATTAAAAGTTACTAAGAAATATGCTGAAGACAGAATTAATATGTCTACTTTAAAAAAATTAAAGGCTGTTTCTTAAGATAATTTAAATAACGAAATAAAATGTAATCACCCTTTGATTTTTAAAGGGTGATTTTTTTATCTAAATTTTGTAATTTAGAACATTCAAAAAAATACTATAATTGATTTCTAGAAGTACCATAGATAATGTTTTCGAAACTGCTCGTGTTGAGGAGGTTATTGGTGAATTTGTTCAATTAAAAAAATCAGGAAGTAATTTTAAGGGTTTGAGTCCGTTTTCTGATGAGCGAACACCATCATTTATGGTGTCACCTGTGAAACAAATTTGGAAAGATTTTAGTACAGGAAAAGGAGGAAATGCGGTTTCATTTTTAATGGAACACGAACATTATTCGTATCCTGAAGCGATACGGTATTTAGCAAAAAAATACAATATTGAAATAGATGAAACTGAGCAATCAGATGAGCAAAAACAGCAAGCTGATGAGCGTGAAAGTATGTTTTTGGTATCAGAATTTGCGCGCGATTATTTTCATAAAATCTTATTAGAAGACAACCAAGGTAAAGCAATTGGTTTAAGTTACTTCAAAGAACGTGGTTACACAGAAGATACTATTAAAAAGTTTCAATTAGGATATTCATTAAATGAATGGGAAGCTTTTACTTCAGAAGCAATCAATAAGGGATACAATCTTAAATACCTAGAATCTACAGGTCTTACTATTGTAAAACAAGATCTTCTTTCGGCAACAGGAACCAAGCAATTTGATCGTTTTAAAGGACGCGTTATGTTCCCAATTCATAGTATGAGTGGACGCGTATTGGGTTTTGGAGGTCGTATTTTAACAAACGATAAAAAAGCAGCAAAATATTTAAATTCACCTGATAGCGATATTTATCATAAGAGTAATATTTTATATGGTATCCATTATGCAAAGAAAGCTATTGCTAAAGAGGACAATTGTTATTTGGTTGAAGGCTATACGGATGTTATTTCATTTCATCAAGCTGGAGTTGAAAATGTGGTTTCATCTTCAGGTACTGCACTTACTGAAAATCAAATTCGGTTGATAAACCGTCTAACAAAAAATGTGACAATCCTTTTTGATGGCGATGCAGCAGGTATCAGGGCTTCAATTAGAGGAATTGATTTAATTTTAGAACAAGGGTTAAATGTAAAGGTCATATTATTTCCTGATGGAGATGACCCTGATAGTTTTTCTAAAAAAGTTTCTAGTGAGGAACTAAAGGAATATTTGCAAAGTAACGCCCAAGATTTTATCAATTTTAAAGTTTCTTTATTAATGGAAGAAGCTCAAAATGATCCTGTTAAAAAAGCTGGTTTAATTCGTGATATTGTTGTAAGTATTTCAAAAATACCAGATAGAATTCAACGAGAAGTTTACATTCAGGAATGTTCTAGAATCATGGATATTTCAGAAAATGTATTGTTTAGTGAATTAGCGCAATTAGATAAAAAGGAAGGCAGAGAAGCATCAAAAAGACCACATCAAGAACGACCATTAGCTCCGGTATTAGAAAAAACAGCTCAGTTTGAAAAGGTAAATGAATTAACAAAATACGAACAAGAAATTATAAAAATTTTATTGTTATATGGTAATAATGAAGTTGAATTTGAAAATTTTGATGAAGTAGAAGAAGTTGATGGTAATGAAGCAAAACCATTGAAAAAAGAATATCAATTAAATATAGTTTCCAAAGAAATTTATTTGAACTTACAAGAAGATGAGGTAGAGTTTACCGATGAAAGATTTAAACAAATTTATTATGAAATAATTCATCAGTTAAATCAGGATAAATCTATTTTTGTTGATTCTTTTATTAATCATTCTGATGCAGACATTTCAAATTTAGTTACCAATATTTTAATGGATGATGAAAAGCATACCATGAGTAATTGGGAGCGTAAAAACATTATAATTAAAAGTAAGGAGAAAGACCTGCCAAAAATGGTTTTAGATGCAATTTATAATTTACGACGCGTATTAATTGAACAAAAAATAACATCATTATCAGTTGAAATAGCTAATACTAATGATAGAGAACAAATTTTAGAGACCGTTGTAAATTATACCAACTTAAAGCATCGTATTTGTGAACGTCTAAATAGAGTTATCTAAATTTTAAATTTACTAGGAATTTTACAAACTGGAATCGGGTTCATTTTGTGCTGATTTGCTCTATTTCTTTCTTTGTATATAGTAAATACTTCAAGTTCTCTACCGTTAAAATCTCCAATTGTTTTCCCTTTTTCATCTTGTGTCATCGCCCATTCAAGCTCATTATAGCTCGCTCCAATTTGATCTTCATCTGTTCTACTATCTCCCCATAATCCGTCAGTTGGTGCAGCAGTTATTATTTCTTTATTAACTCCCAAATAGGTAGCGATTTCATATACTTCAGATTTCATTAAATCAGCAATTGGACTTAAATCTACACCACCGTCACCATATTTTGTAAAGAATCCAACTCCAAAATCCTCAACCTTGTTACCAGTTCCAGCCACTAAATATCCGTTGAGCGCAGCAAAATAATAAAGAGAGGTCATTCTAAGTCTAGCACGTGTATTTGCTAAAGACATAAAGCGTTCTTCTTCATTTTTAACTGGAGGAAATGCATCCACTAAACTATCAAACACCGGCGTTAAGTTCACCTGTTTCACGGTAACTTTTTCAAAGTTTTCTTGAAGCCATTGAATATGATTGTATGCTCTACTTACTTGATTTTCGCCTTGATGTATTGGCATTTCCAAACATAAAAGAGGTAGTCCTGTTTTAGCGCAAAGAGTTGAGGTTACCGCAGAATCAATTCCTCCTGAAATTCCAATGATAAAACCATTCACATCTGCTCTTGTAACATAATCTTTTAACCAATCAACAATATAATCAATAACTCTTTCGGTATTCATACTTAAACTTTTTTAGTAATTTTAGCGTTTTAAAAATATAAGTGTAAATATAGAAATTAATGAAGAAATTTGTTCTACTAACTATTATTTTATTGGCTGCTGTTTCTTGTAATAACCAAACAAAAAAGAAAGTTGATGTTTCTAAAATTGATATGAATGTGATTATTGATAGGTTTGAACAAAAGTTTTATACCACTAACGCACAAAAACTTCCTGAATTAAAAAATGAGTATCCCTATTTATTTCCAGAGCAAAATGATAGCATTTGGTTAAATAAAATAAAGGATGAGCAAGAATTATTTGAACTTTCACAAACTGTTTTTGGAGATTTTAGCAAAGAGAAATCTCAAATTCAAGACCTTTTTAAGCACGTAAAAAGCTATCATCCAAATTTTGAAGCTCCTAAAGTTATTACACTTATAACCAATTTAGATTATCAAAGTAAAGTTGTATATGCTGATAGTTTGTTGTTCGTCTCATTAGATATGTATTTGGGAAGAGATAGTAATGTATATCGCGATTTTCCATTATACTTGTCACATAATTTTGATAAATCACATTTGGTGGTTGATATCGCGAATGCTTTAATTGAAAACCATTCTGGTGGGGTTACGAATCGTCAATTTATTGATGTTATGATACATGAAGGAAAAAAAATGTACCTATTAGATTGTTATTTGCCAGCGGTTTCTGATGCGGAAAAGATTGGATACCCATTAAATAAAAATGATTGGGTAGTCGTAAATGAGGCTCAGGTTTGGAAGTATTTTATCGAAAATAAGTTGTTATATAGTTCTGATAATGAGTTGTATAGTCGTTTTATTTCTGATGCGCCTTTTTCAAAATTTTATATTGATATTGATAAGCAATCTCCAGGTAAAATAGGTGTATGGTTAGGTTGGCAAATTGTTCGTTCTTTTATGGACAATAATGATGTAACTTTGCAGCAGCTTTTAGAAACACCGACAGAAGAAATATTTAAAAAATCAAAATATAAACCAAAAAAATAATGGCAGTAAAGAGTACATCAAAAATTGAAATAAATGTTGGATTAGATGAGAATAAAATTCCTGAAAAGTTGCATTGGACTGCACAAGATAGCAATGTGAAAGACCAAGAAGCAAAAGCTGTAATACTTGCTGTTTGGGATGAAAAAACAAAGGATACCCTTCGTATGGATTTATGGACAAAAGAAATGCAAATTGATGAAATGAAACAATTTTTTCATCAAACATTGGTATCTATGGCTAATACTTTTGAGCGCGCAACAAACGATACTAAAATGACAGCTACCATGAAGGATTTTTGTGATTATTTTGCTGAAAAACTTGAGTTAACAAAAAAGTAACTATTCTACATTTTTTATTAGTTCAATAATTTCTTTATAATCTTTTTCATGATGTAAAAAATCTTTATTCGTAACATCTATGATTAATGTATTTAGATTTTTTTCGGTTTTAATAAAAGTTGAGTAACCTTTATGAATTTTATCTAAGTATTCAGGCGCAATATTTTGTTCGTAATCTCTACCTCGGTTTTTTATATTTTCTAATAAGCGCGGTGTTTCTTGGTATAGATAAATATACAAATCAGGTTTTGAAATTTCATTGTACATAATGTCGAACATTTTTCGATATAAAAAATATTCATCTTTTTGTAAGGTCACTTGTGCAAAAATTAGTGATTTAAAAATGTAGTAGTCAGAAACTATAAAGTTCTTGAATAAATCAAATTGTGCTAAATCATCTGAAAGTTGTTGATAACGATCTGCTAAAAAGCTCATTTCCAAAGGAAATGCGTAGCGTTCATTATCTTCATAAAACTTTGGTAAAAAGGGATTGTCTGCAAAACGTTCTAATATAATTTTAGCATTAAAGTCTTCAGCAATCATATTAGTAAGGGTTGTTTTTCCAGCACCAATATTACCTTCAATAGCAATGTAATTAAATTTTTCAGATAAGCAAATAGGACGTTTCAGTTTTAAATAAGTATTTTCAATGTTACTATCATCAGTGCTATTAGTAAGGCAAACTTGAATCTGTTTTTTTTCTATCGGATGAATCAAATTTGGAGCAATTTCAGCCAAAGGAACAAGTACAAATTTCCTGTTTATCATTTCTTTATGAGGAACAATTAAATCTTTAGAGAAAATTATTTCTTGATCATAAAGTAACACATCAATATCAATAATTCGCGATTTATATTTTTTATCCGAAGTTCTTTTTCTTCCAAGAGAAAGCTCAATTTTATGAATCGTTTCTAATAAATGTTCCGGGTTTAGATTTGTAGCAACCTGAATACAAATATTGTAAAAATGATCACTTTCAAATCCCCAAGCCGCCGTATTATATACCGATGAAATTTTAAGAACAGATCCTATTTCATCAGCAACTAAATCAACAGCTTGTTGTAAATTTTCAAACTTGTTTCCCAAGTTAGTTCCTAAAGATAAATATGTAGTTCTTTTTATTTGCATAAAGTGAATACAAAGAAAAGAAAAGTATCATTTAAAAACATATCTTTGTCGGGCAACTTATAAACATTTATATTTATTTTTGAACTCAAAACTTTTGTTATAATATGAACTTTTTAAGAAATTTATTTGCATCAATATTTGGAACTTTAATTGCTTTAGGTATTATTTTAGTATTGTTTTTACTTGTTGCTGCTGCGGTAGGGGATACAAAAAAAGTATCTGTAGCAAG
>NZ_JABDRI010000008.1 GCF_013041805.1 Lutibacter sp. | reverse complement strand
TGAAAGCAGAATTAGGTATTAATCCAGGTTCTGAACAAGTTAGATATACTGCTGAAAGAGATGGTATTCTTGAAGTATTTGAAAAGTTAGATGCTAAAATTTTTACAAATGCTTGTGGACCGTGTATCGGGCAATGGGCACGATATAGTGATCCTAAGAACGCACCAAAAAATAGTATAGTTCATTCTTTTAATAGAAACTTTGCGAAGCGTGCAGATGGTAATCCAAATACACATGCATTTGTAGCTTCACCTGAAATCACTGCAGCTATTGCTATTGCAGGGCGTTTGGATTTTAATCCTTTAAAAGATAAATTAATTAGCGAAAATGGTCAGGAAGTCATGTTTGATGAACCAACGGGTTGGGAGTTACCACCAAATGGTTTTGCTGTGGATGATAATGGTTATTTAGCCCCAGAGGCAGATGGTAGCCATGTTCAAGTTTCTGTAAAAGAGGATTCTGAAAGATTACAACTCTTAGAACCATTTATTCCAATAGGAAATACTATTAATGGGGCAAAATTACTTATCAAAGCCTTTGGAAAATGTACAACTGACCATATTAGTATGGCAGGTCCGTGGTTACGTTTTAGAGGACATCTTGATAATATTGCTAATAATACGCTTATTGGTGCCGTAAATGCTTTTAATAAAAAAACAAATTTTGTAAAAAATCAATTATCTGGTGAATACGGAGGTGTTCCCGATGTGCAACGTCAATATAAAAAGGAAAGAATAAAAACAGTAGTTGTTGGAGATCACAACTATGGTGAAGGATCCTCACGTGAGCATGCAGCCATGCAACCAAGGCATTTGGGTGTTGCAGCTGTAATCGTTAAGTCTTTCGCACGTATTCATGAAACAAACCTTAAAAAGCAGGGTATGTTAGGGCTTACATTTGCAAATGAGAGTGATTATGATTTAATTCAAGAAGATGATACGTTTAACTTTTTAGATTTAATGGAATTTGCTCCAAACAAGCAATTAACTCTAGAGGTTGTTCATTCTGATCGATCTAAAGATGTAATTAAATTGAATCACACGTATAATAAGGCTCAAATAGCTTGGTACAATGAAGGTTCAGCCTTAAATTTAATTAAAAAACAAAATGCTTAATTAAAGCTAAATATTAAATAAAAAATCCAGCTCAATAAGCTGGATTTTTTATTTAAATGCCTTTATAAAAACTCATTTATAGTTGTATTTTTACAAAAAGATATCATATGAATTCAAGAGAAAATCAGCTAAAGGCTTTCGATAGATTATTAACTATAATGGATGAACTTCGTGAGCAGTGTCCATGGGATAAAAAACAAACTATGGAAAGTTTAAGGCATCTGACCATTGAAGAAACTTATGAGCTTGGTGATGCTATTTTAGATAATGATTTAGCCGAAATAAAGAAGGAATTAGGTGATGTGTTATTGCATATTGTATTTTACTCTAAAATTGGAAGTGAAACAAATGATTTTGACATAGCTGATGTTTGTAATAATATAAGTGAAAAGCTAATATCTAGACATCCACATATTTATGGAGATGTCAAAGTTGCTAATGAGGATGAAGTAAAACGAAATTGGGAAAATTTAAAACTTAAGGAAGGTAAAAAAAGTGTGTTAGAAGGTGTGCCAAATAGTTTACCTGCATTAGTGAAAGCGAATCGTATTCAAGAAAAAGTGGCTGGTATAGGGTTTGATTGGGAAGTGCCTAATCAAGTTTGGGAGAAGGTGGAGGAAGAGTTAAGTGAATTTAAAATGGAGGTAGAGGCAGATAACAAATCTGCCATGGAAAACGAATTTGGAGACGTTTTATTTTCTTTGGTAAATTATGCTAGATTCTTAAAAATAAACCCTGAAAATGCTCTAGAACGAACCAATAAAAAATTCACAAAACGATTTAAGTATTTAGAAGCTAAGGCTAAATCATTAAATAAGTCATTAGATGAAATGACCCTTGCTGAGATGGATGTTTTTTGGGAAGAAGCAAAAACCGTATAAAAAAATTATGTCTACATACCATAGGGATACATATTTATTCATTTTTTTGTTCTTACTTCTCGTAAAATTCAGCTGGTCTCATAGTGCTAATATTCCTCCTACAATCACAGCAACTGGTAATCAACCATATTGTCCTTTGAGTGAAATAAATATTGTCACTGACTTTGATATTGTGGATCCCGACGATACCGAAATTGAGGCCTTATTTATTCAAATATCAACAGGTTACGAATTTGGATTTGATTTGCTTGCACTCAATGGAAATCATCCTAATATAATATCCAATTGGAATCAAACGGAAGGAAAATTAACACTTAAAGGTATTGGATCTCTAGAAGTATCTTATGTTGATTTAATTGCAGCTGCGAAAGATGTTGTTTTTAGAAGCACAACAAATAATCCTGTTGACAAGTTCTTTTCATTTACAATTGGAGACGCCAATTATTTACCAAAAACAGGTCATTATTATGAATATGTAGAGGCTATTGGTATTACATGGACAGAAGCTAAAGTGGCTGCAGAAAACAGCACTTACTTTGGTTTACAAGGGTATTTAGCAACGATTACTTCGCCTGAGGAAGCCCAATTATCAGGGGAACAAGCCGCTGGAGCAGGATGGATAGGAGGGAGTGATGCGCAACAAGAGGGCACATGGCGATGGGTTACTGGTCCTGAAAACGGGACTATTTTTTGGAATGGCTTAGCCAATGGCTCATCACCAAACTATGCTAATTGGAATACAAATCCATCTGAACCAAATAATTGTTGCGGGGGTGAAGACTATGCACATATAACGGCTCCTGGTGTAGGATTGGCGGGGTCATGGAACGATTTGTCTAATACTGGAGCAACAAGTGGTGATTATCAACCAAAAGGGTATATAGTGGAATACGGAAGTCCTGGTGAACCAGTTTTAGATATTTCTGCAACCACATCCATATATGTTAATACCATTGCAAGTGTTAGTATTGCTTCAATATGTGGAAGTGGTAGTCTCACTTTAGAAGCATATGCTTCATCGACTATGGCAACTATATTTTGGTTCGACTCTGTAACAGGTGGAGTACCAATTGTAAATGGAAATACATTTACAACGCCAAATATAAACTCAACAACGGTTTATTATGTATTAGCCTCAGAAAATGGTTGTTTA
>NZ_JABDRI010000001.1 GCF_013041805.1 Lutibacter sp. | reverse complement strand
GTAGTAGGTATGTATAAGTCAGGACAAATAGGAGGTGGAGGTCCACAAGGTAATATACATATTCCGTTTACAACCTTTCAACAAGTGTATAATAGAGGTGATAGTATTGGATGGATGATGATTACAGGTGATATGGATCACGATATTACACAAATAGAAGCAGATGTTAAATTATTATTAAAAAATTTACATAAAGTTCATCCAAATGATGAACGGGCTTTTGGAAGTTTTAATTTAGGAGAGAGAATTTCCCAAGTAACAGGCTTTTTAACAGGGATGCAATTTTTAACATGGTTTGTAGGTATATTTACGTTAATTGCAGGAGTTTTTGCAATAGGGGCTATTTTATTGATAACTGTAAAAGAAAGAACAAAAGAAATTGGAATTAGACGTGCATTAGGTGCAAAACCTTGGGAAATTAAACGACAAATTATTTTAGAATCAGTATTCTTAACTAGTGTTGCTGGAGCTTTAGGAATAATATTTGGTGGTTTAGTGCTCATGTTAATTGATAACACTATAGGAAAAGGGCCTGAAGCAGCCTTAACAAACCCAACGGTTGATATTCCTGTGGTTTTAATTGCTGCTGTAACTTTAGTGGTATTAGGTACCTTAATTGGAATGATACCTGCGCAAACAGCAGTAAGTATTAGACCAATAGAAGCATTAAGAGAAGAATAAAAAATAAAAGTAAATAAACTGAAAATCAACACTAATGAAAAAAACATTAATTTTTGGATCCATAGGAGTAGCATTAATAGCTGTTTTATTGTGGTTTGGCGCAAAGAATAGTAAATCTCCAATTCAATATGAAACTGAAAAAGCATTTAAGACCAATATCGTTAGAAAAACGGTTGCTACGGGGAAAGTAGTTCCATTAGAAGAAGCTGAAATCAAACCTATAGTTTCTGGAATTGTAGAGAAAATTTTCGTAGAAGAAGGGGCACAAGTAAATATAGGGGACTTAATAGCTACTATTAGAGTGGTTCCTAATGTACAATCGTTAAACAGTGCACAAGGGAATGTTAAAAATGCACAATTGAGATACGATAATACAGAAATTTTGTTTGAAAGAAATAAAGGACTCTTTGAAAAGGGTGTTATTTCGAGACAAGAATTTGAAAATGCTGAATTAAATTTTAATAGTTCAAAACAAGAATTAATAAATTCAAAAAATAATTTACAAATTATTCAAAAAGGTTCAGCTGCAGGAATGGGAAAAACTGCGAATACTGATGTGAGAGCTCAAATTTCTGGGACAATTTTAGAAATTCCTGTGAGGAAAGGAACCCAAGTAATTGAAAGCAATACATTTAATGCAGGTACTACTATTGCAACGATTGCTGATATGACGAAAATGATTTTTGAAGGGAAAGTGGATGAAGCAGAAGTTGGAAAAATTAAAAATGGTACTGTTTTAGAAGTTTCATTAGGAGCTATTGAAAAGAAAAAATATCCTGCAAAATTAAATTTTATTGCACCAAAAGGAACTGAAGAGAATGGAGCAGTTCAATTTAAAATAAAAGGAGATGTCACATTAGATGATGAATTTTTTGTACGTGCAGGTTATAGTGCAAATGCAGATATCATTTTAGAAAAAAAGGATAGTGTTTTATCAATTAAAGAAGCGTTATTACAATTTGATAAAAAAACAGAAACGCCTTTTGTTGAGGTTAAAATCGGAGATCAGGAATTTGAAAAAAGAGACGTTGAACTAGGTATTTCGGATGGAATTAATGTTGAAATTATTTCAGGAGTTACATTAGAAGATGAAATAAAAATATGGAATAAAACTTCTAAAAAAGAAGATGAAGAAGATCAGAATAATTAATAGTTGATTTTTATATAAATTTAAAAAGCGTTTTAAGTTAAATTAGAACGCTTTTTTTATATCTTTATAATGTCCTTTTGATAAAACTATTTTTTATGATTTAACGAATTCATATGATTTTTATCAGCGGAAAAGTAAAAAATAATTTAGAAATTTATAGCATATAAAATTTAAAAAGCAGATAGCGTATGGAAAGTCAGTTAATTTACTTAAGTGATCTAAACTTCAACTTAGATGTTTGGAAAAGAGAGTTGAAGTTTCAAGAAAGTGAAATGGATTATTTTGAAGAAAAATTAGAGCATATTGCAATTCGTAACCTTGGAAGTGAAGTTATGATACAATTAGAAGGGTTTCAAAATAAAATAATCCGTGAACGTGAAGTTATGGGTCATTTAAGGCATAGAATTAGAATGAAGAAGAGAGAACTAGCTCAATCTAAATTTGAAAATAATGCTGAGGTTGTATTTCAAGAAAAACAAGTAATGTTAAAAGATGAAATGGCAACTTTTGTAAAAATGCATTATGAATTGAAAGAAAATATGATGGATTTTTTCTTGAAATATTTATAAAAAAAGAGCCGCAATTTGCGGCTCTTTTTTATTTAAATTGTCTCGAAATAACTTCGGCTTTTCTTGATTCCGAATAATCGTAAAAACCTTCACCAGATTTAATTCCAAGTTTTCCAGCTTGCACCATATTTACTAATAAAGGGCACGGTGCGTATTTTGGATTTTTAAATCCGTCATACATTACATTTAATATAGATAAGCAAACATCCAGACCAATAAAGTCAGCTAGTTGTAAAGGTCCCATTGGATGAGCCATTCCTAACTTCATAACCGTATCAATTTCATAAACTCCTGCAACACCATTATATAAAGTCTCTATAGCTTCGTTAAGCATTGGCATTAGAATACGATTCGCTACAAATCCTGGATAATCGTTAACTTCAACAGGTACTTTTTTTAAGCTTACTGAAAGATCCATAATTGATTTAGTTACTTCATCAGATGTATTGTAACCTCTAATAATTTCAACTAATTTCATAATTGGAACAGGATTCATAAAATGCATTCCAATTACTTTTTCAGGTCGTTTTGTCACGGCAGCAATTTTAGTAATTGAAATTGAAGATGTATTGGTTGCTAAAATTGCATTTATTGGAGCTTCATTATCTAATTGTTTGAATATTTTTAATTTTAAATCAACATTTTCTGTAGCGGCTTCAACAACTAAATCTGCATTTTTCACTCCTTCAGGAATAGATGTGAAAGTTTTAATATTATTTAAGGTTGTTGATTTAATTTCTTCGGTAATACGTTCTTTTACTAAAAGACGATCTAAATTTTTAGTAATAGTTGCTATTCCTTTATCTAAAGCTTGTTGTGAAATATCAATTAAATGTACTTTGTAATTGTTTTGAGCAAAAACATGTGCAATTCCATTACCCATTGTACCCGCTCCAATTATAGCTATATTTTTCATAATTTATAGTTTTAATGTTAATTCTCCTTTTAAATAAGTAACTGCTTGACCACTCATTTCTACTCTGTCATTGAAATAATTACATTTTAAAATACCAACTCTTTTTGATAGCTGAATAGCATTTAAAGTAGTTTTATTTAATTTTTTAGCCCAAAACGGTATTAATAATGTGTGGGCAGAACCAGTTACAGGATCTTCATTTATATTTAGTTTAGGAGCAAAAAAACGAGAAACAAAATCAACGTTTGTACCTTTTGAAGTAACAATAATTCCATCTGACTCTAATTTTGATAAAAGGCTAAAATTTGGAGTCAAATTTAAAATATCTTTTTCATTTTCTAGCTCTATCAATAATTTCCATTTTCCTTTGTACGTTTTTAAAATTGGAATATTTAAAGCTTCTTCTAAATAGGTTGGAGTTTTTATTTCATTAATTTCTTCAGATGGGAAATTTAGAGTATACCAATCTTCATTTTTTTTAACGGTTAATTTTCCACTTTTAGAATTAAATTCTAACATGTTTTCAGCATAATTTAATTCAGTAAATATAATATGAGCGGCAGCTAGCGTTGCATGTCCACATAAATCAACTTCACATGCAGGTGTGAACCATCTAATGTTAAAGGAATGTTCATTTTTTACAAAAAAAACTGTTTCAGATAAATTATTTTCTTCTGCAATAGATTGCATCAGTTCATCGGAAATCCATTTTTCTAAAGGAATAACTGCAGCAGGATTTCCTTTAAATAGCTGATTGTTAAATGCATCAACTTGAAAGATCGTCATATTAAAAATCGTTTATAATCATTTGTGCAACTCTTAATGCTTCGGTGCCTTGTTGTAAAGTAACAATTGGACTTGTATTGTTGTTAATAGCATCTGCAAACGTTTCTAATTCGTCTAAAATTGCATTATTGTTTTCAATTGTTGGATTTTCAAAATAGATTTGTTTTTTAACACCTTCAGCATTTTGTAAAATCATATCAAAATCACCAGGTTTTTTAGGCGCATCTTTCATTCTAACCACTTCTGTAGCCTTTTCAAAGAAATCTACCGCTATGTATGCATCTTTTTGAAAGAAACGTGACTTACGCATATTTTTTAATGAAATTCGACTAGCAGTTAAATTTGCAACGCAACCATTTTCAAATTCAATGCGTGCATTTGCAATATCAGGGGTATCACTAATAACAGAAACACCGCTTGCATTCACATTTTTCACCTTTGATTTAACAACACTTAAAATAATATCTATATCATGTATCATTAAATCTAATACAACAGGCACATCAGTTCCTCTTGGGTTAAATTCAGCCAATCGATGTGTTTCAATAAACATTGGATTTGTAATTGAGTTTTTTACGGCAGTAAATGCTGGGTTAAAACGTTCTACGTGTCCAACTTGACCTTTTACATTATATTTTTTTGAAAGCTCAATTAGAGCATCAGCTTCTTCAACAGTTTTAGTGATAGGCTTTTCAATAAAGATATGTTTTCCTTTTTCAATTGCTTCTTTTGCACAATCAAAATGAGAGAGGGTAGGAGTTACAATATCTACAACATCCACAGCATTAATTAGTTCTTGTATTGAATTAAAAGCTTTGTAGCCAAATTCTTTTTCAACTTTTTCGGCATTTTCTTTTATAGGGTCGTAAAAACCAATTAGATTATATTTTTTTGATTGGTTTAATAATTTTAAATGAATTTTACCAAGATGTCCAGCACCTAAAACTCCAGCTTTTAGCATCATAAGAATATTTTTTTTTGATACACAAAAGTAAGCATCTTTAAGCATTTATTCCTATTTTTAACAACTCAAATTTTAATAATTAGTGAAGGATACACATAAACATCAAGGTCTTAGAAATCAATTAGTAAAAACTATAGAAGAGAAAGGCATCAAGGATAAGAATGTATTAAAAGCAATTGCTGCAGTACCTCGGCATTTATTTATGGATTCAGGATTTGCAGATTTTGCATATCAAGACAAAGCCTTTCCAATTGCTGCAGAGCAAACAATTTCTCAGCCTTATACAGTTGCTTTTCAAACAGAGTTGTTAAAAGTTAGTCAGGGAGATTTAATTTTAGAAATTGGTACTGGTTCTGGTTATCAAACTGCAGTTTTGATTGAAATGGGTGCAAAAGTGTATACCATTGAGAGACAAAAAGATTTGTTTAAAAAAACAATATTGTTCTTACCTAAAATTGGTTATAATCCAAAAAAAATGGTTTTTGGTGATGGATATAAGGGGTTACCAGAAAATGCTCCTTTTGATGGAATTATCGTTACAGCAGGAGCTCCAATGGTTCCAAAAGCATTACTAAGTCAGCTAAAGATAGGAGGAAGGTTAGTTATTCCTATTGGCGATGATGTTCAAATAATGACTTTATTTACTAGAACAGCGGAGAAAGATTTCGAAAAACTTGAATTAGGGAAATTTAGATTTGTTCCTATGTTGAAGAAAAAAAATTAAAGTTTTTAAAACTAATTTTCAACTTTATGCCAATATTGGGTGCGTCCAATTAAAGCAAATCCAATATAACCTCTAACTTTTAATTTGGTTGGCTCTTCTAAAGAGATTATACATTTATATTCTTTACCTGTTTTTGGGTCTAAAATTTTAGCACCATTCCATTCATCATCATCTTTAATTAGGCCATTTATAATTTCCAAGCCTTTAATAGGTCTATTTTTGTATTTACCTTTGCAATTTGTACATAACTTATCTTGCTTATCTTTTTCTAATAATTCAAGAATTTTGGCATAAGCTTTACCATCTCTTGATTGATAAATTTCAACAATGGATTTTTCTTTTCCAGTTTCATCATCAATAGTTTTCCATTTTCCAAAAATGGATTGAGAATAACTGCTAAAGCTTATGGTAAGCACAATTACTATGAAGTTAAAAGAAGATTTATACATACTTACTAATTTAATCATACTTTGCATCAAATTGTCCATCCCATTTATCTTGAACTTTTAGAACTTGCTCTATAACATCACGAACACAGCCAGTACCACCCTTTTTATGAGAAATATAAGCAGCTATTTCTTGAATTTCAGGAGCAGCATCTTTAGGGCAGCAAGGTAATCCAACTTCTTTCATCACTGGATAGTCTGGAATATCATCTCCCATATATAAAATTTGTTTCGGATTAATATTATGAAGGTTTATATATTCATTAAATTGAATTAATTTATTGTGGGCACCTAGATAAACATCAGTAATTCCAAGAGTTTCAAAACGTTTTCTAACGGCTTCATTTGTTCCACCTGAAATTATACATACATTAAAGCCTGCTTTTATAGCAGTTTTAAGGGCATATCCGTCTTTAATATTCATATTTCTTACCATTTCTCCATCAGGAAAAATTGTTACTACTCCATTTGTTAGTACTCCATCAACATCAAAAATAAGTGTTGTAATTTGGGGCATTATTTCTTTATAACTTTTCTCCATATGTTTTATAAATTGATTTTGAAAGCAAGGTATATATTTCTTGTTTATTAGCTGTTAAAAGTGACTGTTGCTTTTCAATAGTTTTGGTATCATTACGTTTTGCAGGTCCGGTTTGCGCTTCATAAGGTGATAATTCAACTATTTTATTTGCAGTTTCTTTAATTATAGGAAGTAATATTTCAAAAGGGACTTTATTTTCTTCACAAATTTCATTTCCTAATTGATAAAGATGGTTTACAAAATTATTTACAAAAACAGCAGCCATGTGTAAATATTTTCGTTGCTCTGAATTAATTTTATAGCAATTAGTTGAAATTGATTTAGCTAACTTTTCAAGTAGCATTTCATCATCTTCATTTTCAGCTTCAATACAAATAGGTATTTCTAAAAAGTTAAGCAAACTATTTTTTGAAAAAGATTGAAGCGGATAAAAAACACCCTTATTTGAACTAGAATACAAATCTTTTATTCCTGAACTTCCGGAAGTATGAACAACTAATTTATTGGGTAAACTTAATTTTGAAGAAAGCTGAGTAATTGCGTTATCTGAGACAGCAATAATATAAATATCAGCATCTTTTAATTCAGTAATACGATTTGTAATTGAAGTTTTGTTTTTTAGATATTCAATATTTATAAGATTTCTATTATAAACTTGAACCAGTTTTACAGAAGTGTTTTTTAAGAACTCATTAGTCAAGTGATAAGCCACATTGCCTCCTCCAAGAATTACAACTTTAATCATAGTGCGAAGATAATTGAATTGAGTTATAAAAAAAACTCCAACTTCGAAAAGCTGGAGTTTTTAATAGTATATAAAAAAGTTGTTTATGCTTCTCTAAGAGCAGCTTGTGCAGCAGCTAAACGTGCGATTGGCACTCTAAAAGGTGAACAACTAACATAATTCATTCCTACTCTATGACAGAATTCAACAGAACTTGGTTCACCACCGTGTTCTCCACAAATACCTACTTTAAGTTTAGCATTTGTTGAACGTCCTTTTGATGTTCCCATTTCTACTAATTGCCCAATTCCTTCTTGATCTAGTACTTGGAAAGGATCAGCTTTTAAAATTCCTTTTTCAATATAGATTGGTAAGAATTTACCAGCATCATCACGAGAATATCCGAATCCCATTTGAGTTAAATCGTTAGTTCCAAAAGAGAAAAACTCAGCTACTTCAGCAATTTGATCGGCCGTTAATGCAGCACGTGGAATTTCAATCATTGTTCCTACTAAGTACTCAATAGAATCACCTTTTTCAGCAAATACCTCAGCAGCAACGCTTCTTACTATTTCTTCTTGTAATTTGAATTCTTTAACAGTTCCAATAAGTGGAATCATTATTTCTGGGAATGTTTTTACACCCTCAGCTTTTAATTCCATTGCAGCTTCAATAATAGCTCTAGCTTGCATCTCAGTAATTTCAGGATATGTATTTCCTAATCTACAACCTCTATGACCTAGCATTGGGTTAAATTCGTGCAAGTCCTCCACTTTTTGTTTAATAGCTTCTACAGAAATGCCCATTTCAGCAGCCATTTCCTTTTGATTTTCTTCCTCGTGAGGAACAAACTCATGTAAAGGTGGATCTAATAAACGAACTGTTACAGGTAAACCTGCCATAGCAGCAAATACACCTTTAAAATCTTTACGTTGAATTGGTAGTAATTTATCTAATGCCTCTCTTCTTCCTGCTTCATCTTCTGCTAAAATCATTTCACGCATACGCACTAAACGTTCACCTTCAAAGAACATGTGCTCTGTTCTACAAAGACCAATACCTTCAGCACCAAATTCAACTGCTACTTTACATTCTCTTTCGGTTTCAGCATTTGTTCTAACATTTAGAGTTCTGAATTTATCAGCCAATTTCATAATGTTTCCAAAGTCACCACTTAATTCAGCATCTTTGGTTCCAATTTTACCTTCATAAACTTCACCAGTAGATCCATTTAAAGAAATCCAATCTCCTTCTTTAAATTCTTGACCTTCAATGGTCATAACTCTAGTTTTATAATTTATTTGAACTGTTCCAGCTCCTGAAACACAACATTTACCCATTCCACGAGCAACAACAGCTGCGTGAGATGTCATACCTCCACGAGCAGTTAAAATACCTTTGGCAATGTTCATTCCTTCTAAATCTTCAGGAGAAGTTTCAACTCTAACAAGAATTGATACTGGATATTTATTCGCTTCATCGGCAAAAAATACAATTTGTCCAGTTGCAGCCCCAGGAGATGCAGGTAAACCTTTTGCTAAAACTTTAGCTGCTTTTATTGCGTCACCATCAAAAACTGGATGTAAAAGTTCATCTAATTTTGCAGGTTCTTGCATCATAACTGCTTTTTTCTCATCAATTCTGCCTTCATGAAGTAAATCCATTGCAATTTTTACCATTGCAGCAGCAGTACGTTTACCATTACGAGTTTGTAACATCCAAAGCTTTCCGTCTTGAATGGTAAACTCTAAATCTTGCATATCATTATAATGTCTATCAAGAATGTCTTGAGTTTCATTTAACTCCTTATAAATAACTGGCATTAATTCTTCTAAAGAAGGAAATTTCGATTTTCTATCTTCTTCAGAAACTCCAGCTAAAACAGCCCATCTTTTTGAACCTTCAAGTGTAATTTGTTGAGGTGTTCTAACTCCAGCAACAACATCTTCACCTTGTGCGTTGATTAAATACTCACCATTAAAGATATTTTCACCAGTAGCAGCATCTCTTGTAAAGGCAACACCGGTTCCTGAGTTATCACCCATATTACCATAAACCATTGCTTGAACGTTTACAGCAGTTCCCCATTCTTCTGGGTAACCATTCATATTTCTATAGTATTTAGCTCTTGGGTTCATCCAGCTATCGAATACAGCTGTAACACTTCCCCATAATTGATCCCAAGGATCTTCAGGGAAAGGCTCTCCGGTTTGAGCAACACAAGCAGCTTTAAAATCAGCTACCATTTGTTTTAAGTCTTCAACATCTAAATCAGTATCTAATTCTACACCTTTTGTTTCCTTAGCTTTATCAATAATTTCTTCAAATGGATCATGATCTTCTTTTGATAATGCACCAACACCTAAAACAACACCACCAAACATTTGTACAAAACGTCTATATGAATCCCAAGCAAAGCGGGCATTTCCAGTTTTTGCGATAAGACCTTGTATAGAATTATCATTCATACCTAAGTTAAGTACAGTATCCATCATTCCTGGCATTGAAACTCTTGCACCAGAACGAACTGATAGTAAACAAGGGTTTTCATTGCTTCCAAATTTTGTACCCATTAAGTTTTCTACATTTGCAACTGCAGCTTCAACTTCATCTTTTAGTAAGGCAACAACTTGTTCTTTTCCTAATTTATTATATTCCGTACAAGTATCAGTTGTAATTGTAAATCCTGGAGGAACAGGTACTCCTATTAAACACATTTCAGCAAGGTTAGCTCCTTTACCACCTAATAGGTTTTTCATAGTGCTATTTCCGTCAGCTGTTTTGCCTCCAAATTTATAGACTCTTTTGTCTGTTTGTTTCATCTCCATCGTTAATTTAACTTTATATTAATTATATTATTTTTTTCTTAAAATGAGGTCACAAATTTACTGATTTTCCATCAGATTTTTATGATTTATATCATTGATTTTTAGCACGAAAACGTTTTAGCTTTCAATACTATATTTTTTTTTTGCTTAAATAAAAGTCACGTTATCTCAATTATCTAAGTTTTTAATTTTGTTCTAATCAAAATTCTACATTTAGTAAATCACCAGTTAGCTGCAATAATATTAACTCGGCATTTTTTGCATCATATTTTGCTATATTTAAATTAGACTGAGCATTCAATAAATTTACTTGCGCTTGTCTAAATTCTATAGTTGTAATTTGACCTAATTTGTATTGTTCTTCAGTTCTAGAAAAATTTCTTTTATTAGTTTCTACATTTTTTTCTTCTGCTTGTAAAATGAATAGTGCGTTATTGTATGTTTCAAGAGAATTTGCAATAGTACGTTCTAATTCATTTTCTATTTGTTCTTTTTGAACTTCTAAATTATCTGCTGTTATTTTAGAATTTCTTATTCGTATTTTTGAAGTTCCTCCATCAAATAAATTCCAAGTTAAATTTACACCCGTATTTAATCCATTAGACAATTGATTGATAAATATACTGGCATCGTTTTTGGATTTATTATAACCATAAGAACCACTAAATATAATACTTGGCAGAAGCAATGATTTATTAAATTTAAGATTGTAATTATTTAATTCAATACTAGTTTGCGCTTTTAAAATCTCAACATTATGTTTTTTAGCTTTTTCTAGAAGATTCTCATAGTTAAAAGCTAAATTGAATGAAATATTTGTATCCACAATAAAATTTTCAGATACACTTCTACCTAATAATAAATTTAAATCGCGTTTAGCATTTAGTAGTGATCGTTGCGAATTAATGTATCTAATGCTGTCATTATTAACATCTACTTCTGCATTTAACAACTCTAGTTTAGTGCTTTGACCATAATCAAAACTATATTTTGCACGTTCTAGTCGTTGTTTGGAAATGTTCAGTGATGCTTCTATATTTTTCCGATCTTCAGTTAACTGAGCTACTTGATAATAAACAGTGAAAATTTGTAAAATTGAATTTTCAATAATTGTTTGAGCCTCTAGTTTTGATAAATTGTAAGTTTCTTTTAATCTTTTGAAATTATAAGATCTTCCAAAGCCATCAAATAGGGTATAAGCTAAACCAATAGATGCACTGTATGATTGCGCTTCCGCACCATTAATTTCATTAATTTCACCATCTCTAAAAGTAAGTTCAGTATTATTTAAACTAACATTTGCTCCTCCATTAGCCGTTATTCTAGGCAAATAACCATTGTTCAAAATACTACTATTATTTTCAGCAATCTTAACATTATTTTCGGCTATTTTAATACCATAATTATTCTCTAAGGCAATATCTATTGCATTTTTTTTACTCAAAGTTTCTTGAGCAAAACTTGTTGAAATACTTAGTAAAAATAGTAGTAATATTTTATTTACGTAGGTCATCTTCCTCACTTTTTAATTCAATAATTGCTCTTTCAACTTCTTCTTTTGTAACCTTTTCTCCTGTAATAAGCCATTTAAAAAATACTTTTATAGAGTTTGATACAGAGAGTAATAAAGGTAGCATAACTAAGGTTAGAACTGTTGCAATTGCAATTCCATAGGATATTGAAACCGCCATTGGTTTTAAAAATTGTGCTTGTCTGCTTTTCTCAGCTAAAAGTGGTGCTAAACCTGCAATAGTTGTAATAGAAGTTAATAGAATTGCTCTAAACCTTGATAAAGAGGCTTGTATTAAAGCTTCGTCATACTTAAGGCCTTGTTTTAAGTATCCATTAAATTTTTCAATAAGCACTAAGCCGTCATTAACCATAATTCCAATTAATGCTATAATTCCCAACCACGATAAAATATTAATTGGAAAATTATGAATCCAATGTCCCCAAATAATTCCAATTAAACTAAAAGGAATTAGAAAAATTAACAACAATGGTTGTTCATAAGATCTAAATGTAAACGCTATAACGAAATAGATTAATGCTAAAATTATGAAACCAACTTTTTTAACCGATGTAATTGTTTTCTGAGCTTCTCTATTTTGACCTTCATAAGCAGCACTAACCGTTGGGTATTTAGAAGATATTTTTGGCATAACGTTCAACTTTATATCTTCTAAAATATCTGTAGCACTTTCACCAGGAGACTTCATGTCGGCCGTTATTTGAATTTCTCGTTTACCGCTTAAATGATTTATTGCAACATCACCTCGCTCAATTTCATATGTAGCTATTTCAGAAAATGGGACATTTTCATTTAAAGGTGTGGTAATCCACATATCGTTTAAATCTTTCAGAGATGATCGATCTTCTTTTTTATAACGAACCCATACTTTAATTTCATCTTGCCCTCTTTGAAATCTCTGTGTTTGCAAACCAAAGAAACCAGAACGTACCTGACTCATTACAGTTTGTAAATTTAAACCAAGCAAGTAAGCATTGTTCTTTAATTTAATTTGAACCTCTTTAATACCGGCAGGATCATTATCTGAAATATCTTTTAACTCAGCATTATTCATTAATACTTGTTTAAGTTCATTTTTAGCAGCTTTTAATTCTTTAATATTATTTCCCAATAATGAAACAGCAACAGGGCTACCACCGAAATTACCACCTGATCCAAAAGTTAAACTTTCAACACCATAAACCTTTCCTACTTTTTCTCGAATGGCATTAGTTAATTCTGGAGATGAAAAATCTCTCGCTTCTCCTGGAAGTAGATTTACAGTTAGACTTGCATTAGATGTTCCAGGACCGACTCTTTTTATAATATTTTGAACTACAGCTACATTTCCTGTCTGTTTTTTTGTGTATTCATCATTTACTTCCCACGCTGCTTTTTCAATTTTTGAAATAATAGAATCAGTAATCATCTCATTTGTTCCTTGTAACATTTTTAAATTAATGCTAACTCTATCACTAGCTATAGAAGGGAAGAATGAAGTTTTTACAATACCACCACCTAAGGCCCCAATACTTAAAATTAGTAATGATATTGGAATTGCAAATCCAAGTACTTTGTTTTTTAAAAAGAAAATTAAATATGGTTTATAATAAGTATCTCTGAAGTAGAATAATATTTTTTCTGCTTTTTGATTTACATTAAAAAAGAAGGTATTTAATTTATTACGCTTTTTTTCTTTCTTTTCAAGAGCTTTAGAGTGGGCTATATGCGCTGGAAGAATAATTAGTGCCTCAATCAATGAAACTAATAATGTTAATATTACTATTGAAGAAACTTCACTAAAAAAGTTTCCAATTCTACCATCAAGAAAATAAAAAGTAGAAAAGGCTATAATAGTAGTTAAAATTGCAGATATTATTGGTGGTATTACCTCTAAAGTTCCATCAATTGCTGCTTGTATAGGCGTTTTTCCTTTTTCGAAATGGTGATAAATATTTTCTCCAATAACAATACCATCATCTACTAAAATACCAATTACTATAATCATCCCAAAAAGGGATAATACATTAATAGTAACTCCCAAATTAGCAGCAAAAATAAACATACCAAAAAATGCAATTGGAAGTCCAAAAGCAACCCAAAATGCTAAACGAATGTTTAAAAATAATGCCAAAAAGAAGAGTACTAGTAAAATACCCATTACAGCATTATTAATTAGTAGTTCTGTCCGTTGATTTAATGTAACAGAGCTATCACTAGAAATATTTATTTCAACATTATCGTGCTGTTCGTTAAATTTACTTATGTATTCTTTTACACTATCAGCTGTTGAAAGTAAATCTTCACTATTGGTATTACTAACTGTGATGTCAATAGATTTTTTACCATTAAAATATTGTCTATCAGGGTTTTCAGACCAAGTATCTCTAACATCTGCAATGTCATTTAATCTAATGATGGTTCCATCAGAATTTGCTCTTACCACTAAATTTATTAATTCAATACCATAATAATTTTTGTTGCGGGCTCTAATTAAATAATCTTCATCAGCTGTTTTAATATTACCTCCGGAGATTAGTAAATTAGTTCTACTAATAGCATTTGCTACTTCAGTAAAAGATAAATTAAATGCACGTAAATCGTTTTCACGAACTGCAATCTCTATTTCTTGATCGGGGAACCCAGATAGACTTACTTGCGAAATTCCTTCAATACCTCTTAAATCATTTTCAACATTTCTCGCATATTGTTTTAGCGTAGCCAAAGGTATATTGTCACCACTTATTGAAAAACTGATGGTTGGCCTTATATTTTCTATTTTAGCAATTATAGGAGGCTCCATTCCAGAAGGAAAAGAGGGAACTCTATCTACCGCATTTTTGACATCAGATAAAACGACATCTATATTTTTATCTTTAAAAATCTCAACATTTATGGATGCCGAATTCTCTCTTGAAACAGAAGTTACTCTGTCTACTCCAACAATTCCTTTTAAATTATCCTCAATTTTTAACACAATACCTTCTTCCATTTCTTCAGGAGAAGCCCCAGGATAGGTCACCGATATTGAAATATTTTGAGAATCAACTAATGGAAAAAAGGAAGACTTCATGGATAAGGCTCCGGCCAAACCAAAACCTATAAAGGCAAGTATGAAAATGTTAACAGCAACAGGAAATTTAATAAAATAAGATATTATTTTTTTCATTATTACTTTTTATTTTCATTAAATATAGTTACTAACATACCAGCATATGATCCAGGCACAGGTTTTGATAATAAAACTGTACCATTTGGTAAACCTTTTACAATAACAGTATTTTCATTTTCGAAAATAGGATTAACAGAAATTAAGTCGAGCACAGAATCTTTTACAATGTATAATTTCGAATTTTCAACAATAAGATTTCTTTGCACTTCATAGGCATTTTCTTCAGCTTTCGCTTGTAACTCAATTTCCAAATATTGACCCTCCTTTAAATCTTTTCCCACTACTTCAATAAAGGCTTTTATTGTTTGTGTTGCAGTATCTAATTTTCCATTTATTCTAATTACTTTACCTGTCCAAGTTTTTGTTTTCTCTAAATTATGTAATTTCACTTGTTTTCCAACTTGCAGTAAATCTTTAAATTCAGATTTTATAGAAACACCTATTTCATAAACGGACGGGCTGATAAATTCTCCTAATTTTTGACCAACTCTGATTAATGTTCCGGGATTAACTAAAGATTCGGTCAAAATTCCATTAAATGGTGCTCTAATGTTGTGTTTATTTAATTTAACTTCTAAATTTTTAACATTATAATAAGCAGTATTTATGCCACGCCCTGAAATAAAAAACTTTTCCTTTTCTGAAGCAAACTCAGGAAGTTTGTTGGTTCCACCATTATTGTCAAAATTTTGTAAATAATTTTGCCATTTATCAAATTCACTAGGATAATCTAATCTAATATCTGGCATGATAGCAGTTATAAGATTGAATAAGTTGCTTTTTTGAGCTTGTAGATTTGCGTAAAACTCGTCGCTATTAATTTTAATAATAGTTTCACCTTTACTGTAGGATGTACCTTGCTTGAAATCTTTTGAAGTTTTTTGCAAAACTCCTTGAACTTCAGCATATAATTCAATTTTATTTTTAGCAACTAAATTACCATTTGTACTAATTACCAATGGTACAGTATTATTAGTTACAACTTCAGTAAATACAGTTTTTACAATTTTTTCTAATTTCTGTTTAGGCTTATTTTTTGAATCAATTAGATATTTTGCAAAAAATATTGATCCAGCTATTAAAATAACAGAAAGTACAATTAATATTATTTTTCTCATTTTTTAAGGTAAATTTTGGCGGCTAATTTAGTTGATTTTTTTTGTAATCGATGCAAATATAACTATTCAAATTTTAGGTAACTTTAACACTTAGTTAAAATTTTGATAATTTGTTAAATAAAAAGAGACCCGATAAGGTCTCTTTTTATTTAACAAAGTTTAACTAAAACAACTATAAATTATTGTGGTAAAATAGTCTTGTATGTTGTTGGGGATGAAATATCATCTATAGCTCCAACATCTAAAGAATTGTTCGTGTATTCAAAATTCAATAATTGAGGCATATTTTCAATCGATGGGCTAATAGAACCAATAAACCTATTATTATTAAGTAACAGTATTTCTAAGTTTTTAAGTTTACTTAATTCATTAGGAACTTCTCCTTCAAATAAATTATTGGCTAAAGTAAGTTCGTTTAAATTAATAAGATCCCCAATTTCTGGAGGAATATTTCCAAACATTGCATTATCAAATAAACTCAAAGTTTCTAAGTTGGTTAAATTTTTAACATTTGATGAAATTAAACCTTTAAGTTTATTACTACTAATATGTAATATCTCTAATTCTTTTAAAGTATAAATTGACTCAGGAAGGTAACCTGTAATTAAATTGTTAAAAAGTACTAATTGTTTAAGGTTTTTTAAATTACCAATAGAATTTGGAATTGTTCCCTCTAGCTGATTCATAAATAATTCTAATACTTCTAAAGATTCAATTGATGTAATTTCGTTCGGAATCATTCCTTGAATTTTGTTAAAACCTAAATTTAAATGCTTAACAGATTTTAAATTTCCAATACTTGAAGGTATAGTTCCATTCAAATTATTCATACTCAAATTTATTTCAGTAACACTATTGTTTTCAACTGTTACTCCAAACCATGTATTTGGCGCTTCATTTAGATTCCAAGTAGTATTCCAATTTTCTCCGTTTGTAGAATTATAAAGATCAACTAAAGCATTTTTTTCTACAGTTGAAATTTGTGAAAAAATAACGGGAGAAGTAAGTATCGAAAGAATTATTATTAAGGTTACTTTTTTCATGATTCTAGGGGTTAGTTAGGGTTTAATTTTAAATTTCTTTAGGCTAAAGTAAAAAAATATATTTACATACACAAATAAAAATTACTATTTATGGTAAAAAAATTACCATTTATTTAAAATAACGTGTATTTTAAATTTTGAATGTGATTTGTAAATACTTAATTTAATGAGTGTTATTGTAAATAAAAATCGATGTTAAAAATCACTATCTTTGTGGAAATTTACTAAACGATAACAATTATGAAGCTTGATATTTTGGCAATAGGAGCACATCCAGATGACGTTGAGTTAGGATGTGGAGCAACTATTGCAAAAGAAATTTATTTAGGTAAAAAAGTTGGAATTCTAGACTTAACTAGAGGAGAATTAGGAACTAGAGGCTCAGCTGAAATCAGAGATATGGAAGCGTCAAACGCTGCCAAAATCTTAAATGTTTCTGTAAGAGAAAACTTAGCTTTTTCCGATGGTTTTTTTGTTAACGATAAGGAGCATCAGCTTGAAATTATCAAGATTATTCGAAAATACAAACCAACTATTGTGCTTTGTAATGCAATTGATGATAGACATATTGATCACCCAAAGGGTAGTAATTTAGTATCTGACTCTTGCTTTTTATCAGGATTAATGAAGATAGAAACGGAATTTGATGGTGAAAAGCAAGAAGCTTGGAGACCAAAGCAAGTTTATCATTATATACAATGGAAAAATTTAGAACCTGATTTTGTTATAGATGTATCAGGATTTATAGAAACTAAGCTAAAATCTGTAAAAGCTTATAGTTCTCAATTTTATGATCCTAATAGTGATGAGCCAAGTTCTCCTATTTCGACTAAAAACTTTCTAGACAGTATAATATATAGGTCACAAGATTTAGGCAGACTAATAGGTGTTGATAATGCAGAAGGCTTTACAGCAGAGCGGTATGTAGCAATAAAATCTTTTAATAATTTAATTTAAAAAATGTTTGTAATAATACATAAATGTTTTACATTTGCATCCGCAATATGGTGGTTGTAGCTCAGTTGGTTAGAGCATCGGTTTGTGGTACCGAGGGTCGCCGGTTCGAATCCGGTCTTCCACCCAAAATTAAAGGTCTGTTTTACAGATCTTTTTTTGTTTATAAAAGGTTATTAAATCAAATATTTTAAAGTTTTTTTAAATTATTGTAATACTTTAGCCAAGTAAATATAAGATTATATCAAATGAAAAAATTAGTATATATATGTGCGTTTATACTTACAACGACTGCAATTGCTCAAACATCTAATTCTTTAACTTTTGAAAAACAAAAGTTAAAGCAAGCTTTGGCTTATGGAGATAAGCTTGTGGCTGCTAGTAGTATGTTTTCCATTATTAGTTTAGAAGGACCACAAAGTACTTATAAAGATAGTTTAGCATATTTATATTTTAACGCTAGAAATTATGTTTCATGCTTTTTAGTAACCAATGATATTTTAAAAAATAAACCTAATAATATTGAATTACTAGAAATGCAAGCGGTTTCTCTAGAGTCTATGGGCGCTATGGAAAAAGCTAGTGAATCTTACAAGGCTCTCTTGGCTATTACTAATAATAATTATCATGCATATAAGTTGGCAGGGTTGCAATTGGCAATGAAAAAATATGATTTGGCTCATGCTTCAGTTAAAAAAGCGAATCAATTATCAGATAATGGAACAGTAGAAATTACTTTTCAAGTAAATAAGAACTACAATCAAAATGTTAAATTAAAAGCTGCCATAGCTTATTTGGAAGGGATTATTGCACAAAATTTGGACAAGAATAAAGAGGCAAAGCTAAGTTTTGAAGCAGCTGTTAAAATATTTCCAGATTTTGTTCTTGCTAAAAGTAAGTTAGAAACGTTATCTACTGAAGAATAGCTTTACGCAGTACTATTTTAATTTTTCTACTAAATAAGGTGCAGTATATGAGGCTGTACAATTAGCGAGATCTTCAGGTGTACCTTGAAAAATAAGGTTTCCTCCATTTTTTCCACCTTCTTTTCCAAGATCAATAATATAATCGGCACATTTAATTAATTCAATATTATGTTCTATTACAATTATTGAATGACCATTTTTTATTAAGGCATTGAACGAGTTTATTAATTTTTTTATATCATGAAAATGTAAACCTGTTGTTGGTTCGTCAAAAATAAATAGTGATTTACTTTGGCGTGTGCCTTTTACTAAAAATGAAGCTAGTTTAATACGTTGAGCTTCACCACCAGAAAGAGTTGAAGAAGACTGTCCTAAAGTTACATACCCTAATCCAACATCTTGCAAAGGTTGTAGTTTTTTTGCAATTTTAGTTTCTTCATACTTTTTAAAAAATACAATTGCATCATCAATAGTACTATTTAATAGGTCGTTTATAGATTTGTCATGAAATTTAACTTCCAATACCTCTTTTTTGAATCGTTTACCTTTGCAAACTTCACATTCTAAATGAACGTCTGCCATAAATTGCATTTCTATCGTCACTTCCCCTTCACCTTTGCAAACTTCACATCTGCCACCTTCAACATTAAACGAAAAATGTTTAGGTTGGTAATTTCTTATTCTAGACAATCTTTCTGAAGCAAATAAAGCTCTAATATCATCATAAGCTTTGATATAAGTAACTGGATTTGATCTGCTTGAACGTCCAATTGGATTTTGGTTAATAAATTCTATATGTTCAATTGCTGAGATATTTCCTTTTAACTCAGTAAATTGACCAACTTTTTCTCCATACCCACCAATTTTCTTTTGAATTGCAGGATATAAAATTTTACTAACTAATGTACTTTTTCCACTTCCAGATACTCCTGTAACAACAGTTAAATTATTTAATGGGAAGGTTACATTTATATTTTTTAAGTTATGTTCTCTAGCGCCAATTATTTCAATACTATTTTTTGAAACCCTCCTTTTTTGTGGTATTTCAATTGTTAGTTTTTTATTTAAGTATTTTGCTGTTAACGAACTTGATTTTAAAATGTCTTTATAAGTTCCTTCAGCAACAATTTCACCACCAAAAGTTCCTGCTTCTGGGCCAATATCAATAATTAAATCAGCAGCTTTCATAATATCTTCGTCGTGCTCAACTACAATAACAGTATTTCCAAGGTCTCGTAAATCTTTTAACACTTTTATTAAGCGTTCTGTATCTTTCGGGTGTAATCCAATACTAGGTTCATCTAAAATATACATTGAGCCCACCAAACTACTTCCTAAAGAAGTGGCTAAGTTAATTCGTTGGCTTTCACCACCTGATAAAGTATTTGAAGTTCTATTTAATGTAAGGTAGCTTAAACCTACATTGGTAAGAAATTGTAGCCGATTTTTTATTTCAATTAATAGGCGTTTAGCAATATTTTGTTGGTTCGTGTTTAATTTTAAACTATCAAAAAAGTCAACCAACTCAACTAATGGTAAATCTACTAATTCACTTATACTTTTGTTATTAATTTTAACATTGTTAGCTTCTTCACGAAGTCGTTTACCGTTACAAGTTGTGCATTTTGTTTTTCCACGATAGCGTGAAAGCATGACTCTATATTGTATTTTGTAACTTTTGCTTTCTAAATATGTGAAAAAAGAATGAAGCCCTTCAAATGATTTATTCCCATTCCAAATTAACTCTTTTTGAGCTGAAGAAAGCTCAAACCAAGGCTTATGAATTGGAATGTTAAATTTGTAGGCATTATTAATAAGACCATTTTTAAATTCTGAAAAGGAATCTGATTTCCAAGGTAAAATAGCATCTTCATAAATGGATAATGATGTATTTGGAATTACCAAATCTTCATCAATTCCAATTACATTTCCATAGCCTTCGCAAGTTGGGCATGCTCCGTACGGATTATTAAAGCTAAATAAATGAGTGTTTGGTTCTAAAAACGAAATAGCATCTAATTCAAATTTATTATTGAAGCTTCTTTGTTTATTTGTTTTTAAATCTTCTAGTATACATTTTCCTTTCCCTTCAAAAAAAGCAGTTTGTATAGCGTCTCCCAGTCTATTAAAAAAATCTTCATCATCTTTTAAAATAATTCGGTCAACAACTAAATAGAAATCGTGTTCTATTTCTGTCGTTATTTCTTCAATTCTTATAATTTTACCTTTATATTTAATCCTTGAATAGCCTTGTTGTGCTAAAATTTTTAACGTATCTACAACACTTCTTTCTTCAAGAATATGAACAGGTGAAAGTAATAAAAGCTTGCTATTCAGTTCTAAAGTTTTAATGTAATTAAGAACATCAGTAACAGTATGCTTTTTAACTTCTTTTCCAGAAACAGGAGAAAAGGTTGTTCCAATTCGAGAGAATAATAATTTCAAATAATCGTAAATTTCTGTGGAAGTCCCAACTGTTGATCGCGGATTTACAGAATTTACTTTTTGTTCAATTGCAATAGCAGGAGCAATTCCCTTAATATAATCAACTTTAGGCTTATGAAGCCTACCTAAAAACTGACGAGCATATGACGACAAGCTTTCTACATATCTACGTTGTCCTTCTGCAAATAGCGTATCAATTGCTAAACTTGATTTTCCAGAGCCAGAAAGACCTGTAATTATTACCAATTTGTTTCTTGGAATAGCAACATCTATATTCTTTAAATTATGGAGTCGAGCCCCCTTAATAATAATATTTTCTTTTGGGTTAAGTGTTGCTATATTTTTTGTCATTTTTACCAAATAGGGAATAAATGCAAATGTAATCACAAAATTTTATAATTTAGACATCCTAATTCATCATTTATTTTTTTATAATTTGCTATGTTGAATAAAAAAAAGAGATAATTACCTTATTTTTTTAAAAAATAGTTGGATTTTTAAAAAAAACATCTCATATTTGATGTTCATTATAATAAAAGCGCCTATTCAACAATTTTACTTTTTATAAATTTTAAGAAATACAACTCATTTAACCCCTAAATGTATTTACAATTATGGAAAGTAAACATACTACTGATGGCGTATTAGTCAGCAATTATATACAAGGAAATGAAAAATCTTTAGAGATTTTAATAGTTCGTCATAAGCAACGAATTTTTAGTTTCATCCTTTCTAAAATATTAGATAGAGAAATAGCAGAAGATATTTTTCAGGATACTTTTATTAAGGTGATTAATACCTTGAAAAGAGGAAAGTATAACGAGGAAGGTAAGTTTTTACCTTGGGTAATGCGTATTGCACACAATTTAATTATAGATCATTTTAGACGTATTAAGCGAATACCGAAATTTAATAATACAGATGATTTTGATATTTTTGATGTGTTAAGTGATGAAATGTTATCTGTTGAAAACCAATTAATTAAAGAGCAAATATTAGGAGATGTTAAAAGCTTAATTGAAGAATTACCTGAAGATCAAAAAGAGGTATTAATAATGCGCATGTATAAAGACATGAGCTTTAAAGAGATTGCTGAAAATACAGACGTAAGTATTAATACAGCATTAGGTAGGATGCGTTATGCACTTATAAATTTGAGAAAATTAGTTGAAAAACATCATATTATTTTAGTCAATTAATGTTAGGTTGCAATAAAAATAAAAGTTCATCGTTTATTTATTATAAAACAACTATATATGATGAAACTTTACTCAGAAAAGTCTCCAATTTTGGAGCAACCTAGAAACGAAATAATTCAATATTTGTTCAACTACTCCAAGCAATTAAGAGTGGTTAAAACCAACAAAAACGACTATATTGAATTACATTTGAATTAATGTTCTTTTAAAACCCACTTTTAACCAAAAGTGGGTTTTTCATTTTAAAACAGATTTTCTCCCAATTGTTTTAGTAATAATATCTTTTTCCACGTTCCAACCACGAGCTGGAGAATATTCTCTACCATAAAAAATGATTTGAAGATGTAGTTTATTCCATAATTCTTTGGGGAATAGCCTTTTAGCGTCTTTCTCAGTTTGTGCAACATTTTTTCCATTTGTCAAGTTCCATCTATACATTAATCGATGTATATGGGTATCAACAGGGAATGCCGGTACTCCAAAAGCCTGGCTCATTACAACACTTGCTGTTTTGTGACCAACAGACGGCAATTCTTCTAAGTCTTTAAAATTTTTAGGTACTTTTCCTCCGTGCTTTTCAATTAGTATTTTTGATAATCCATAAATACCTTTTGACTTCATAGGGGATAGACCAGCAGGTTTAATTATTTCTCTTATTTCATCCACTGTTAGTTTTACCATATCATATGGGTTATCTGCTTTAGCAAATAAAAGAGGTGTAATTTTATTCACACCTTTATCTGTACTTTGTGCAGATAGCAAAACTGCAATTAATAAGGTGTAAGGGTCTATATGATCTAAAGGTATTGGTACTTCAGGGTATAATTTTTCGAGTGTATTTATTACAAATTGTACTTTTTCTTGTTTTGTCATTTTTAGTATCTTTACAAAAAGCTAAAATACAAATTATGATAACATTAAAAACAGGAGATAAAGCACCAGATTTTGAAGCATTAGATCAACAAGGAAATACAATAAAACTTTCAGATTATAATGGAAAAAAATTAGTTTTATTTTTTTACCCAAAAGCGAGCACTCCGGGTTGCACAGCAGAGGCTTGTAACTTAAGAGATAATTATAAGAATTTTCTAAATAAAGGTTTTGATATTTTAGGAGTGAGTGCAGATTCAGCAAAAAGGCAACAAAATTTTATAACTAAAAACGAACTTCCTTTTCCATTACTTGCTGATGAAGACAAAGTTGTTATTAATGCTTTTGGAGTTTGGGGTCCAAAAAAGTTTATGGGGCGTGAATATGATGGTATTCATAGAGCTACTTTTATAATTGACGAAAATGGAATTATTGAAGAGGTAATTACTAAAGTTAAAACAAAAGAACATACAAATCAAATTTTAGGTTGATTTGAAAACCAGATTTAAATAACTAATTTTTTATAAAACGTTTTATTTGTTTGATGAATGATTGATAAATTAAAATGTGTACAATCATAAAAAAGCATGCCTTAGAATTTATTCTGTATTTTTATAGTATTTAAAATAAATACATTATAGAACTGCTATTATTTTGTTAGTTTAATAAATCCTAAATTTAGTTTATAAGTGACATTTTTTAAAACCTATTTAAACATTTTTATTGTTTTGAGTTGTGCAGTTCTTGAAGCCCAAGAATTGCCTCCAATTGAAAATTATTCACCTAAGCTGTATAATGCAGAAAATCAAAATTGGTCCATATCTCAATCTTTCGACCAGCAAATTTACATTGCTAATAACAGTGGTTTACTTGCTTTTAATGGTGCAAAATGGAAGTTGTACCCATCACCAAACAATACAATTATTAGGTCTGTAAGTGTTATAAATTCTCGCATTTATACCGGAAGTTATATGGAGTTTGGATATTGGGAGAAAAATGAGTTTGGGAGTTTAGACTACTTTTCTTTAAGTGCTAAAATTGAAGATAGATTAGTTGAAGAGGAATTTTGGAATATTATTGAATATGATACTTGGGTATTATTTCAATCACTAAATCGAATTTATATTTTTAACACTATTGATGAATCATTTCAAATAATAAAGTCTGATACTCAATTACCTAAAATATTTAAAGTAGAGGATAGTATCTATTTTCAAAAAATGAATGATGGTGTATATAAAATTGAGAATGGGAAAGAGGTTTTAATATCAAACAACCCTATTTTACAAAATAGTATATTAGTTAATATTTTTTATGTAAACAGAAGAATTCTATTTCAAACACAAGATAAAGGGTTTTATTATTTGGAAAATGATGAATTGCACAGATGGAAAATTGATGCTGATACTAGGATTAACTCTATCAGTGTTTATAGTAGTTTGCAATTGAGTGATGGGAGTTTTGTTTTAGGGACGATAGCAAATGGTTTATTTCATTTAGATGAAAATGGTAATATTCTTTATCAAATAAGTCAAAAAAATGGATTAAACAACAACACCGTTTTATCGATTTTTGAAGATTCAACTAAAAATGTGTGGTTAGGTTTAGATAATGGAGTGAGTGTAATTAATCTGGACTCACCTTTTAGTGTTTATAATGACATCAATGGAGAATTAGGTACCATTTATGCTTCAGCTATTTTTAATGGAAATCTTTATTTAGGAACAAATCAAGGTTTATTTTTTAAAAAGAGAGAGAGCAATCAAAAATTTAAGTTTATTGAAGGAACCAAAGGGCAAGTTTGGACATTGAAAGAATTCGATAACACCTTATTTTGTGGGCATAATTCAGGAACATTTATCGTGAAAAATGATAAAGTCTCATTGATATCTGATTTGATGGGAACTTGGGATATTAAACAGGTTAAAAGCAATAAAAATATTTTACTGCAAGGTAATTACAATGGCTTAAATGTTTTAGAAAAGAAGAATAATACATGGAAATTTAGAAATAAAATTAAAGGGTTTGATATTTCAAGTAGATATTTTGAAGTGGTTTCAAAAAACACCATATTAGTAAGTCATGAATATAAAGGAGTGTTTAAGATTAAAGTTGATAGTACACTCACTAAAATTTATAGCTATGCTACTGAAAATACTGTGCCAAAAGGACTAAAGTCTAGTTTAGCGGCTTACAATAACAATTTATATTACACATCTGAAAAAGGAATTTTCAAGTATGATGATTCAGAAGATATTTTTAAGAAAGATTCAGTTTTTACTAAAAAACTATTTAGTGCTGGTGAATATATATCTGGTAAGTTAATACCTAACAATCAAACCCAAACTTTATGGGGATTTACGAACAACAATTTAGTTTATTTTTCTCAAGGAAAATTAAATAATATTCCACAAGTAACTAAATTATGGTTGCCAGCATCTTTAAGAAGTAATGTTACTGGCTATGAAAGCATTACTCATATAGAGGATCAAAAGTTCTTATTAGGTACTTTAAGAGGGTATATTATTATAGATTTAGAAAAATTTAGAGATAAAGACTTCGAGGTTAACATAAATTCGGTTGATAAAAGAGTTATAAATGAAAGTAAAATTAGTGTTCCGCTAACAGTAGATGGCACTTTTGAATTTAAAGAGCATAATTTATTTTTTTCTTTTAGTGTTCCCGAATATGATAGGTATACTGAAGTAAATTACCAGTATAAACTAGAAGGTATATATACTGATTGGACAAGTTGGTCTACCTTTTCTGAGGTTTCGTTTGAAAATTTACCTTATGGAAATTATACTTTTAAAGTAAAAGCTAAGATTAATAATAAATTATCAACAAATATTGCAACCTACTCTTTTAAAATTTCTAGACCTTGGGTAGTATCTTATGTAATGATATTTGTTTATTTCGTCTTATTTTTATTGTTATTAATTCTAATTCATTTTTTCTACAAAAAATATTACACAAGGCAAAAAATATTATTAATAGAGAAAAATCACCGTGAATTTGAACTAAACCAATTAGAAGCGGAAAAACGATTAATGAAAATTAAAAATGAACAATTAAATCAAGAAATTGAAAGTAAAAATAGAGAGTTAACAATTTCTACAATGAGTATTATTAAAAAGAATGAAATATTAAATAGTATTAAAAAGGAATTAATATCGTCAAAAGGAGCTCAAGATAATAAGCAAGCCATAAGTGCTATTGATAAAAATATAAATAATAAAAAAGATTGGGAGTTTTTAGAAGAAGCAATCAATAATGCGGATAAAGACTTCTTGAAAAAGATAAAAATATTACATCCAGAGTTAACACCAAATGATTTACGATTTTGTGCATATTTACGATTGAATCTTACTTCAAAAGAGATTGCGCCACTTTTAAATATTTCAGTTAGAAGCGTAGAAATTAAACGTTATCGCTTACGAAAAAAGATGAGTTTAGCTCATAAAAAGAGTCTTGTAGCTTATATTTTAGCTATTTAAATAAATAATATCACAACAAAACGGATATTTACTACAACATTACCTCAACAAAATGAAAACTATAACGTTATAGCTTGTACTTAATATTGCCTTATTTATGGTTAAATGTTAATGTTAAATAACCCTAAAATTAAACCGATAGCCTTGCATATTTATAGCTCTGTGTTTTTATTTGTGACCTTGTATGTTTTTTGTATAGGTTAAATTTTAACTATTAACACAATTTTAACCTTATATTTATCCAAACTTAATTCAATCATATATGAAATCATTTTTATTATCAATTTTTTTATGTTTTGCCGGCGTATTTTCTTACGCGCAAAATTATGAAGTTAAAGGAATTGTAACTGATGCCAGTGGAGGTCCTTTACCTGGAGTTTCAATAGTCGTTAAAAATACCACCAAAGGTGTTTCAACTGACTTTGATGGTAATTTTACAATTATGGAAGTACAAAATGGGGAAGTGTTAGTTTTCTCATATTTAGGGTTTGTAACAAAAGAAGTTGTTGTAAACAGTGCAGATTTTTTACAAGTTGTTTTAACTGATGACACACAATCTCTTGATGAGGTAGTGGTTATTGGGTATGGAACACAAACTAAAAAGGAAATTACAGGAGCCGTTACGGTTGTTGGTGCAGAAACTATTGAAAAGCTTAAACCCACTCAGGTTGAGCAAGCTTTGCAAGGACAAGTTGCAGGTGTAAATGTTACTACTAATTCAGGTTCTCCTGGTGGAAGTTCAACCATTAGTATTAGAGGTGTATCGACAAACGGAGACAGTAGACCTTTAATTTTAGTAGATGGAAACGTTGTTGAGGATCTTAGTGTAGTAAACCCTAACGACATTGAAAGTATGAACATATTAAAAGATGCTACAGCAGGTATTTATGGTGTGAGAGCTGCGAATGGGGTTATTTTAATAACAACAAAAACAGGGCGAAAAGAAATGCCATTAACTGCTGAATATAATGCTTATATGGGTTTTCAGAGAACAACTCGTAAAATGCCAGTGCTTAATGCTACAGAATACGCATTAATAGTAAATGAAGCTTTTGCTGCAGGTGGTAGTGTACCTCCATTTACGGATGTATCAAATTTAGGTGTTGGAACAAATTGGCAAAATGAAGTTTTTGAAACTGCACCAATTCAAAGTCATAACCTTTCATTAAAAGGAGGTAGAGAAAAATCATCTTATTCTTATAGTACTTCTTATCTTACTCAAGATGGTATTGTTGGAGGTAGTAAATCAAATTTTACAAGATATACTTCCGCTTTAGGTTATAATTTAGATTTCTTAAAGAATTTTAAATTTAAGTCTGGAATTACTGCAACCATAACAAACAAAAAAAATCTGCCAGAAAACGCTTTAGGATCTGTCCTTTTCAACTCATTGAATATGGCTCCGAACATTCCTGTTAGAGATGGAAATGGAGAGTTTTCATTAGCTGATGGATTAGGTGCGGAAGTAATTAATCCAATAGCTCAAATGGCTAATACCTACAATACAAATAAAGTAGTGAAATTTAACGGTTTTGCGGGAGTAGGATATACTTTTTTAGAACATTTTACGGCTGAGGCTAATATTCAATTTAATTATGCTGAAGTAAATTCAACAAGTTTCGACCCTATTGATAATTACGGTGCTGGTAAGGTTTTTAATACTTTTAGAAGTAGTGTTTTTGAAGGTGCTAATATTTTTAGAGATTACACTTTTGATGGTTTCATTAAATATGATAATACATTTAATGATGAACATAAACTTAATGTGCTTTTAGGTACTTCAGTTTTCAAAACAACAGGTTTATTTTCTGGATGGATAGGTCGTGATATTACAGATAATAATGTAGCAAATGCATTTGTAGATCAAGCTTTAGAAACAGAGAATATTTACGAAGAATTAGGAAGAAACCCAACTTTTGATGCTAGATTGCTATCCTATTTTACAAGAATACAATATGATTATAAAGGTAAATATTTATTATCTGCAGTAGTACGTAGAGATGGTTCTACAAGATTTGGTCCAGGTAACAAGTTTGGATATTTCCCTTCAGGATCAGTGGGGTGGATTATCTCAGATGAAGATTTTATGAGTGATAATAATCTTTTCCAATTATTAAAAATGAGAGTTTCTTATGGAATATTAGGTAATGATAGAATTGGTGATTATAGATTTACATCATTACTTACCGGTGAAGGAACTTATTTCTTTGGAGGGAATGATAGAGAAGATGAATATTTTGGAGTTGCAAGTGGTCCAATTTCTAATCCAGAAATTAAATGGGAAAAACAAAAAACATTGGATATAGGATTTGATTTACGACTTTTAGATAATAAAATTGATATAACTACAGATTACTTTAAAAGAAGAACTGAAGATTTATTGGTGTCTCCGCAAATATCTGGATTATTAGGTACAGGTGCAGCACCATTTGTAAATGCAGGAATTGTAGAAAATGAAGGTATTGAATTTGCAATTGGTTATTCAGACGAGTTGAATGATGATTTTAAATTTAGTATCAAGTACAACGTTACTGCAATAAAAAATGAAGTAGTTGCTGTAAGTGGGGATGGTGAATATCTTGAAGGAGGAGGATTTGGAATTTCACAACCAGCTATTTCAAGAATGGAAGCAGGATATCCTTTAGGTTATTTTGTTGGATATGAAACTGATGGTATTTTCCAAAATCAAAACGAAATAGACAATGCCGCAGTTACTGATATTGCAACTGCACCAGGAGATTTTAGATTTGTAGATCAAAATGGAGATGGCGTAATAAATTTAGATGATAGAGTAGATCTTGGAAATCCTTTACCAGCTGCTACAATGGGTCTTAATATCTCTGTTGATTATAAACGATGGGATTTTGCTGCTTATGCCTTTGCATCAGTAGGAAATGAAATTGTTCGTAATTACGAACGTAACCAACAATCAGTTAATAAGCCTAATTCCTATTTAGATCGCTGGACTGGAGAAGGAACAACTAATAGCGCACCAAGAGTTACAGCTGGAGCGACTCCAAGTACGCTGTTTTCTGATTTTTATGTAGAGGATGGTTCATTCGTTCGTTTACAAAACGTACAATTAGGATATACTTTTAATACAGATTCAGAAGATTCAAGTGTTGATAAGTTACGTGTATATCTTTCAGGGAGCAACTTACTTACTTTAACTAAGTATAGTGGGTATGATCCAACAGCAGGAACAGGTGCACCAATTGGTGGTGGAATAGACCAAGGGTTTTACCCAAATGCAGCGTCATTATTATTAGGTGTTAACTTAAAATTTTAATTCAAGAATTATGAAAAATTTAAAAATTATTTATATCCTCTTTACGGTTTTTGTCATCTATTCTTGTAGTGATGATTTTGTAAATGTGGATGCATTAGACCCAAACTCTGAAGACTTTTTTAATACAGAGGAAGATTATCAGGATGCATTAGTTGCCGCCTATGATTATTTGCAATCAACATCTAAATTTGTTCAATTTGCAGAGATAGCTTCAGATAATACATTGTGTGGAGGAGAAAGCGCAACAGATTCACCTTATGTTCAGCAAATAGATGATATGATTCATTCTGCAGTTGGTCAAAGTGACGGTGGATTAAGAACGATGTGGCAATGGATGTATGAGGCCGTAAATCGTTGTAATTATATTATGGAATTTCAAGATAAAACTGATTTTTCAAATAAAACAAATGTGATTGCTCAAACTAGATTTTTAAGAGCTTATTACAACTTCATTTTAGTAAAATGGTGGGGTGATGTGCCAATGTTGGTTGATCAACGAATCCGATTTGGAGATCAGTTTAGTATTCCTAGAACTCCTAAATCAGAGGTGTATGCATTAATTGAGCAAGATTTAATTTTTGCTGCTAACAATTTAAATTATACGGGATATGAAACGGGACGCGTAACTAAAGGAGCTGCTCAAGCCTTATTAGGAAAAGTTTATTTATATCAAGACAAATTTGCAGAATCTGCAGATGTACTAGAAGATTTAATAAACAACGGACCGCACAGATTATTAACTACAGAAGAATACCCTGATATGTTCGAACGCTATAATGAAAATAATATAGAATCAGTGTTCGAAATTCAGTATTCAGATGTTGATGGAGGTAGCTATGGTTGTTTCCAATGTCTTGAAGGTAATTATGCAGCATTTTTTAATGGGCCAAGAGGATTTTTTGATTCTACTGGATTCTTTGATAATGGTTACAGTTTTAATGTACCTGTTCAAGAAGTTGTTGATGCATTTGAAGACGGAGATATTCGTTTAGAATATTCTATCTTAGATATGGCAAAATATATTGAAGATAATCCAGGATCGTCATGGGATAATACTCAAGGCTATGAGCAAACAGGTTATTTCAATAGAAAAATAATGGCTAGACAAGGCGATTTAAATAATGGAGATGCTGCTTTAACTAATCCAGATAATTATAGAGCGATTAGATACGCTGATGTGTTACTAATGGCTGCAGAAGCTTTGAATAGAGGTGGAATCAGTGATTCAAGAGCTCAAGGATATTTAAATGAGGTTCGTAATAGAGCAATGTTAAGTGATGTTACAACAACAGGAAATAATTTAACTACTGCTATTTGGAAAGAACGCCGAGTTGAATTAGTAGGTGAAGGTCATCGTTTCTTTGATTTAGTAAGGACGGGTAGAGCTGGAGCTGAAATTGATGGATTTCAGGTAGGAAAACATGAATTGTTCCCAATACCTGTTGAAGAAATATTATTATCAGGAAATCAATGGGAAAATAATCCTGGATATTAAAATTAAATAATCAGATATGAAAACATTAAAATATATAGTAAGTTTTTTAAGTTTTGCTTTGATCTTCTTTATTAGTTGCTCAGACGATCTTAATGACGCAAACTTTGTTGATAACATTCAGGCACCTGCAAATGTATCTGCACAGTTTTTAATAACACAAGACAATACAGGATTGGTAACAATTACGCCTAATTCTGAAGGAGGAGTATCCTATAGTGTAACCTTTGGTGATGGTTCAAGTGATGCTGCAAGCCTTAATCAAGGAGAAAGCGTTCAGCATACCTATGCTGAGGGTTCTTATCCAATTGGAATAGAAGCTACCGGGATTACTGGTTTAAAAACAGCCGTTTCACAAGATCTAGTAGTGTCATTCAGAGCACCAGAGAATATACAAATAAATGCTACAATAGATGGGGCTAATCCATTTCTTATGAATGTATCTGCAACTGCTGATTTTGCTACTTCGTTTTTAGTATATTTTGACACATCAAATGATGCTGAAGTACCTACACCTCTAAGTGCAGATGGTTCAGTGAGTTTTGAATATCCAAGTGTAGGAGATTTTACTATAAAAGTAGTAGCTCTTAGTGGGGGAACTGCATCTTCGGAATTAACTCAAGTTGTTACAATATCTTCACCGGTAGAATTACCAATTGATTTTGAAATTTTTGATGCAAGTGTTTTTCAAGGATTTGGAGGAGCTTCTAATGCTGTTATAGACAACCCAGATACTGATGGTAATAGTTCAAGTACAGTTGGTCAAATTGTAAAGGGTGCACCAGAGGTATGGGCAGGTAATGTTATTACACTTTCAGCACCTATAGATTTTTCAACTAAGAATGCTATTAAAATGGATGTTTGGTCGCCAAGATCTGGAGGAAAAGTATTGTTAAAATTAGAAAATCTTGATGATGGTGGTATTTTCTACGAAGTAGAAGCGACAACACAAGGTAACAGTGCTTGGGAAACAGTAACTTTTGATGTTAGTGGTATTGACCTTTCTAAAACATATCAAAAGATAGTATTGTTTTTTGATATAGGATTATCTGGAGATGGAAGTGCAGATTGGACTTTTTACATTGATAACATTAGACAAGATTTTCTGTCAGAAGGTGCATTTGCTAAAGTAATGGTCGAAGATTTTGAAGGAGCAGCAGAATTACTTCCTTTTGGAAATGCTTCTGCAGAAGTTGTTACATTAAATGATTTGCCTTCAGGTTTAGGAATAGTTACTGATAATGTAGCTCAATTTAATAAAGTAAATGGAGCAGAAGTTTGGGCAGGAGTTACAAGAGAACTAGGTACACCTTTAGACATTGCTACATATAGTAATATTAGCGTAAAAACTTGGTCTCCAAAAGTTGGGGCCGTAATAAAAGTTAAAATTGAGAATGCTGATGCTAGTATTACACATGAAGTTGATATGAATTCAACAGTATCGGATGCTTGGGAAGTTTTAAAATATGACTTTAGTGGAGCTGCAGATGCAGATTATGTTAGAGTTGTAGTATTTTTTGATTTTGGTGTTTCAGGAGATGATTCAGTATATTATTACGATAATATAGAGTTAAGTAATAATGGAACTCCACCAACGGTATTTGAAGACTTTGAGGGAGCAGCAGAATTACTTCCTTTTGGAAATGCCTCAGCTGGAGTTATTACTCTTGATGATTTACCTACCGGCTTAGGACTTGTTAATGCAAGCGTTGCTCAATTCACAAAAACGAGTGGAGCAGAAGTATGGGCAGGAGTTACTAGAGAATTAGGTACTACATTAGATTTGGATACTTATAATAAAATAAGTGTAAAAACATGGTCTCAAAAGGTTGGTGCCGTTGTGAAAGTAAAAATTGAGAATGCTGATGCTAGTATCACACATGAAGTAGATATGAATACAACAACATCAGATGGTTGGGAAGTTTTAGAATATGACTTTAGCGGAGCTGCACCTGCAGATTATGTAAGAGTTGTAGTATTCTTTGATTTTGGTGTTGCTGGAGATGGTTCAGTATATTACTTTGATGATTATACCCTTACTAATTAAATCGTAAGAGAATATTAATAATAAAATTATATAAAATGAAAAACATAAAATATATACTAGGTATTTTTCTTACGCTGGCAATAATGACTGGCTGTCAGGAAGATGACCTTACAATAGGAGATCTTGTAGCTCCTACTAATATTGAAATATCTGTAACTTATTTGGATGATACCAATGGTGATGGTGTTGCAGAAGAAACAGCAGCTCCCGGATTAGGTAGTGGTGTAGTTAAATTATCAGCTACTGCAAGTAATGCTTCATCTTTTCATTATGTTATACAAAATGTTACACGACTTCAAACGAATGGGGCTCTAGAGCATACGTTTACTACATTAGGAAATAATACCTATGCTGTAACCGTAATTGCTTATGGTACAGGAGGAATTTCAACAAGTAAAACAATTGAAGTTCAAGCTTTAGCGCTTTATGAGGCACCAGCAGATTTAAAGGAAATGTTACATGCAAATAGTTCAAGAACTTGGAAAATTGCATCAGATTCTCCTAAGCATTTCGGATTGGGTCCAGTAAATGGTTCAATTCAGGCAGAATGGTATGGTGCTGGTCCTGGTGAAAAGGCTCATACAGGTATGTATGATGATAGATATACGTTTAATGTTGATGGAACATTTACGCACGATGTAGGTCCTGATGGTACTGTATTTGGTCGTGAGGTTTTAATTAATGAATTAGGTGGTTCTGGTGGAGAAGCAGAAGGTGCTGATGTTATACAATATGTACTAGATTCTTATACGGAAAATTGGACTTTAACTGCACCAGGTGGAGCTGAAACAATAAGTCTAACTGGTACTGCTTTTATGGGATACTACATTGGTGGTGATCATAAGTATAGAATTCATATGCGTTCTGCTAATGAAATGATTTTAACATCTACTGATGGAAATGGATCTTTTAATTGGTGGTTCACATTAATACCAGCATAGTTTAATTAATAGACTAATTTAAATAAGATAAGAAAGGGTTGATAAGTTCAGCCCTTTCTTATAAAAGTTATTTTTTAGTTTTAAAACTTTTTTATGAAAAAATATACTGTTTTCGCATTTTTTTTACTATCTCTTTCATTGTCAACATTGGTATTATCATGTTCTGGTGATAGTGACACTGATACTAACGTAATTTTATCTTTAGATGTAAGTATTAAAGGTGCAAATGATAGCAATAGCTATGGAGATGGATCAGGGGTTGTAAATTTTAAAGCTACAGCAACTAATGCTGTAAAATATGGGTTTATAATTGACAATCAATCAGAACAAGAAACTACAAATGGTACTTATCAATATACATTTAACGATATTGAAGGAGTTGAAAATCATGAAATAAAAGTTATCGCCTATTTTAGCGCTAACAATTCAATAAATATAAGTAAAACAGTTGCAGTTGCATTTTATAATGGAACACCTCCTATTTGGGCAGATGAGTTTGTTGAAGATGGTGCACCAAATCCTAAAAATTGGAATTACAATCTTGGTGCTGGAGGCTGGGGTAATAATGAACTTCAAACGTATACAAATAGTTCAGAAAATGTTATTGTTGAAGATGGTGTGCTTAAAATAATTGCAAGAAGTGATGGTTCTGGAGGTTACACTTCTGCACGGATAAAATCAGAAAATTTATTTGAATTTACTTATGGCACGGTTGAAGTGCGTGCAAAATTGCCATCAGCGCAAGGTACTTGGCCAGCTATTTGGATGTTAGGTGCAAACTTTGAACAAGTGGGGTGGCCTAACTGTGGAGAAATTGATATTATGGAACAAACTGGCTGGGATAAAAATAAGGTTTTAGCTACCTGCCATTGGTCAAATAATGGTAATTACGCTGGTTATGGTTTAGAAACATCAATCACAAATTCATCTAGTATTTTCCACGTTTATAAATTAGTATGGAGTCAAGGAGGAGCGATTCGAATTTTTGTTGATGATGATGAATATTACGTAATGACAACTGATAGTAGTATGCCTTTTAATGCTGATTTTTTCTTTATTCTTAATATTGCAATGGGAGGAAATCTAGGAGGTACAATCAATCCTAATTTTATCCAATCTACTATGGAAATTGATTATGTGCGTGTGTATCAATAAATACCATTGAAATGAAATTAGTTAAAAAAGTATTTTTGTTTGGAGTTTTTGGATTAATTGTTAGTTGCACTTCAAATGAAACAAAAGAAATAAAAGAAATTCCTAATCATAAAATAGATTATTCAATTTTGAATAGTAAAGTTTATACAACCGCCCAAAATACAGACTTAAAATTAGCGTTTACAGATTCTGTAAAATTTAATGATTTTCAACAGCCGTTGGAAACTCAAGCTTCTATATTAATTAATCCTACAAAGAAGTATCAAACGTTGGTAGGAATTGGTGCAGCTCTTACAGATGCATCTGCAGAAACTTTTTATAAGTTAAGCGAAAAAAACCAAGAACTATTTCTCCAGTCATATTTTACTATAGATAATGGTATCGGCTATTCTTTAGCTCGTACCATAATTCATAGTTGTGACTTTTCAACTAAAAGCTATACATATATAGATGAAGGAGATACTGAATTAAAAACATTCTCAATTGATCACGATAGAGAATTCAGATTGCCATTTACAAAAAAAGCAATTGAAGCTGCAGGAGGTAAATTAACTATGTACGCAAGTCCTTGGAGTCCACCTGCATTTATGAAAACAAACAATAATATGCTTAAAGGTGGAAAATTAAAACCAGAATTTTACCAACCTTGGGCCAATTATTATGCAAAATTTATCAAAGCTTATGAAAAAGAAGGTATTCCAATTTGGGGACTAACAATTCAAAATGAGCCTATGGCTGTGCAAATATGGGAATCTTGTATATATACTGCTGAAGAAGAACGAGATTTTTTAAAAAATTATTTAGGCCCTACCTTAGAAAAAGAAGGTTTGGGAGATAAAAATATTATTATTTGGGATCATAATAGGGATTTATTATTTGAAAGATCAACTATTATTTTAAATGACCCAGATGCAAATAAATATGTTTGGGGTTCTGGTTTTCATTGGTATGAAGATTGGAAAGATGGAACTCCAATATACACGAATGTTGCAAAAGTAAATGAAGCGTTTCCAGATAAGAAGTTGATTTTTACCGAAGGCTGTAATGAAGGTTATGACATAAATAGAATAAATGATCCAAAACTGGCTGAACGTTATGGAAAATCTATGATTAATGATTTTAATAATGGAACTGTAGCTTGGACAGATTGGAATATTTTATTAGATGAAACTGGAGGGCCAAATCACGTTGGAAACCTTTGTTTTGCTCCAGTTCATGGTGATACACAAACAGATGCTTTAACATTTACAAATTCGTATTATTATATTGGTCATTTTTCAAAATTTATTAGACCTGGAGCTAAAAGATTATCTACAGGAACAACAGCAAATCATTTAAGCGCTACTTCATTTATGAACACAGATGGAAGTATTGTTGTGGTAGCTTTAAATGATAGTGATGAGGAGTTAAATTACTTATTATCAATTGATGTAAAAACTGCAAATTTAAAAATGCCAGCACACTCCATACAGACAATTATACTTAACTAACTTAAATTTTAAAGGAAAACAATAATTAATTATGTCAAAAAAAATAATTTTTATCGCATTTGTAGTTTCCTTAGGAGGTTTTTTATTTGGTTTTGATGCTGGAATAATTTCTGGAGTCATGTCGTACGCTGGGCCTGAATTTAATTTAAGCGATGGTCAAACAGGATGGGTGGTAAGTTCACCTTCTTTTGCTGCGATGATTGCCATGCTTATTTCTGGAAGATTGAGCGATATAATTGGTCGAAAAAAGATATTAATAGTTGTTGCATTTTCTTATGCATTATCAGCACTATTATCAGCTTATGCGATTTCGTATGAAATGCTTTATATAGCCAGAATGATTGGTGGTTTTGCTTTTGGTGCCGCACTTATTTTGGCCCCAACATATATTGCTGAAATTTCTAGCGCAAAGAATAGAGGTAAATTAGTTTCTATTCAGCAATTAAATATTGTTCTTGGTTTTTTTGCAGCATTTTTAAGTAACTACTACTTTAATAAATTAAATACAACTGGCGATTCTATTTTTACTGATGAAAATGTTTGGAGATGGATGTTAGGTGTAGAATTAATTCCGGCTGTTTTGTATTTCATTTTCTTATTCTTTGTGCCTAAAAGTCCACGTTGGCTGTATATGTCAGGTAAATTAGAAGAAGCAAAAAAGATATTAAGAAATATATATGGTGCGAAACAAGCTGAAATAGAAATTAGTACTATTGGTGATAATATTAAAAGAAGTAAAAAGTCTTCGAATATATCGATTAAAGAACTGCTAAAACCATCATTACGTTTTATATTAATTGTTGGTTTAGTGATAGGGGTATTACAACAAATAACTGGAATAAATGCAGTTTATTTCTATGCTACGTCAATTTTTAAACAAACAGGAATTGGAACAGATGCTGCATTCTCTTCAGGAGTTTTGTTAAGTTTCACATCAGTAATTTTTACGATTGTTGCAATACTTTTAATAGATCGAATGGGGAGGCGTCCACTGTTATTAATAGGAATGGCAGGAATATCCATAAGTTTATTAATGATAGCTTTTGGATTTAACCAAGCGACCTACAAATTAACACCACAAGAAATAGTAGCTTTTGAAAATTTTGACGGAAATAAATTAAAAGCATTTGAAAATAAATTATATGAAAGTGATTTAGAATTTAAGAGAGATATGAAATCAGCTCTGGGCAATCAGGTTTATGCAAAAAATGAAGGTGCAATTTTAGAAGCTGCTACTGATATGAATCCTGTATTAGTTTTAGTTGGTATTTTAGGTTTTATAGCTTGTTTTGCTTTTTCATTAGGACCAGTTATGTGGGTGTTACTTTCAGAGTTATATCCAAACAAATATAGAGGTTTAGCAATTGGTGTGATTGGATTTATTAACTCTTTTGTTAGTTGGCTTATTCAACAAATTTTTCCTTGGGAATTATCTACGCTTGGTAATGCATTAACCTTCTTGATATTTGGCATAATTGCAGTAGTTGGATTTTTAATTTTATTAAAAATTCTTCCTGAGACAAAAGGAAAATCCTTAGAACAAATTGAATTTGATTTAGTAAAAAACTAAATAAGATTATTATAGTAAAAGATATTAAATGATTAAAATTATAGTGAAAATATTAATTTTTATTTCTTTAGTATTCAGCTGTAAAGATCAACAGAAAAATATGGAGAAAACCGTATTAGAAAAGAAATCTGCAAAAGTAGAATTGGTGAATTCTAACGGTAAATTTGAATTGTTAGTTGACAAAGAGTCATTCTACATTAAAGGAGCTGGACTTGAATTTGGAAATATTTCAGCAGTGGCTGAGCATCACGGAAATTCTTTTAGAACTTGGAGAACTGAGAATGGTCAAAAAAGTGGAAGAGAAGTATTAGACCAAGCCTATGAAAATGGGTTAATGGTAACAATGGGAATTGAAGTTGCTAGAGAAAGGCATGGTTTTGATTATAATGATGAAACTGCAGTTGCAAAGCAATTAGAAAGAATAAAACAAGAAGTTTTAGCTTTAAAGGATCATCCTGCACTCTTAATTTGGGCAATTGGAAATGAACTAAACTTACGTTATACAAATCCAAAAGTTTGGGATGCAGTAAATGATATTTCTAAGATGATTCACAAAATTGATCCAAATCATTTAACAACTACAACACTTGCTGGAGTTCCGAAGAGAGAAGTTAAATTAATAAAAGAAAGAAGTTCAGACTTAGATCTTCTATGTTTTCAAGTTTATGGAGATTTAGTTAAACTACCAAAGTTAATAAAGCAATGCGAATGGGAAGGAGCTTATATAGTAACAGAGTGGGGAGCAACTGGGCATTGGGAGGTTCCAAAAACAAATTGGGGAGCCCCAATTGAAGAAAATAGTACAATAAAAGCAGCCAATTATTTAAAAAGATATCAGTACGGAATTCAGCAAGATACTAATCAGTGTATTGGTTCTTATGTTTTCCTTTGGGGGAACAAGCAAGAAAGAACACCTACTTGGTATGGTCTATTTTTAGAAGATGGAAGTAAAACGGAATCAGTTGACGTTATGCATTATTTATGGAATGGAGAATGGCCAATAAATAGAGCACCCCAAATTCAGTCGTTTTATTTAAATAATAAAACAGCTTATGAAAATGTAAATTTAAAAGCGAACGAACCATATGTTGCAAATTTACAAATTCAAGATATTGAGAATGATGAATTAGAATATAAATGGGAGATATTATTTGAAGCTACAAATGTAAGTGATGGAGGAGATTTTGAACAAAAACCTGCTTCAGAAAAAATAGAAATAATAACTGTCGATAATGGTGTTTTAAATTTTAAGGCACCAAATAAAAAAGGAGTATATAGGTTGTTCATTTATGTGTATGATGAGGGTAAAAACGCTGCAACTGCTAATATCCCTTTTAAAGTAATTTAGAATATAGTAAGTATAAAAATAGTCCTACAAAAGTAGGTTTAGAAAAAATATAATAAACGAATAATACTAAAAGTATGTATATAGGAGATAGAAAAGCTTCATTTGAAAAGAATGAAGTTAAAGGCACAACAGTCACTATTGATGGAGAAATTTTTAATAAAATTTCAAATGTAGATGAAATGAGACCTTTTTTTATGAGTATTGTGAGTAATTCAGACCATTGGATGTTTATCTCAAGTAATGGTGGATTATCGGCAGGTAGAAAAAATAGCAATCATGCGTTGTTTCCGTATTATACAGATGATAAAATTACGGAATCAGCCGAGATTACAGGTAGTAAAACTATTTTACAAGTTGAAATTAAAGGGAAAACCTATTTATGGGAACCATTTTCTAGTAAGTACATAGGTATTTATAAAATTAATAGAAATTTGTACAAGAATAAGTTTGGGAACAAAGTTATTTTTGAGGAAACCAATAATGATTTAGGATTAACTTTTAAATATGAATGGTGTTCGAGCAGTAAATATGGATTTGTAAAAAAGTCAACCTTAAATAATAATACAAATTCACCTTTAGCGATTAAAATTTTAGATGGAATTCAAAATATTATTCCTTATGGAGTTGGAGAAGATATACAAGCCATAAGAAGTAACTTGGTTGATGCTTATAAAAGAAGCGAGCTTGAGGCTGAAGTTGGATTGGGGATATACGCTTTAAGCGCTATTATAGTTGATAAGGCAGAACCAAGTGAAGCATTAAAATCAAATATTGTTTGGTCTGTTGGAATAGAAAAACCGACCTATTTAGTTTCATCGTTACAATTAGATAATTTTAGACGTGGAAAAGAAATTCATCAAGAAATTGATGTAAAAGCTGAAAAAGGAGCCTATTTTACGTGTTCAAATTTCACGTTAAAAGCACAAGAAAATAAAAATTGGATGTTGGTTGCAAATGTAAACCAATCTATAAGTGCAATTAATGAAATTAAAGAAACAATTAAAACTGAAAAAAATATAATATCCTTAATTCAAGACAATATTGAAAGAGGTACGAGCAAATTGGTTCGATTAACTGGAGCATCAGATGGTATACAATTAACTAATGATGATCAGATTAACTCAAGACATTTTTCAAATACGCTTTTTAATATCATGCGAGGTGGTATTTTCGATCATAATTACCAAATTGAAAAGAATGATTTTATAAAATATATTAAAAAAGCGAATAAGAATGTTTTAAAGAACCATACTAACTTTATAAAGCAGCTACCAGATTTATTTTCTCTTAGTTTCTTGAAAGATGCTGTATATCAAAACGAAGATAAAAATTTCAAAAGACTTTGTATAGAATATATGCCTTTGAAATTTAGTAGAAGACACGGTGATCCAAGTAGACCTTGGAACAAATTTTCAATAAACACAAGGAATGAAGTTGATGATTCTAAAATTTTAGACTACGAAGGGAACTGGAGAGATATATTCCAAAACTGGGAAGCGTTAGCGCATTCATACCCTGAGTTTATTGAAAGTATGATTCATAAGTTTTTAAATGCGTCTACATTTGATGGATATAACCCATATAGAGTTACAAAGGATGGATTTGATTGGGAAACAATTGAGCCTGATAATCCTTGGTCTTATATTGGGTATTGGGGAGATCATCAAATTATATATTTATTGAAATTTCTAGAATTTATTGAAAACTATTATCCGAATAAATTAGCTAATTATTTCAATACAGAGCTTTTTGTGTATGCGAACGTTCCTTATAAAATTAAAAGTTATCAGGAGATCTTAAAAAATTCAAAAGACACGATAGAATTTGATGCGGAATTAGATGAAAAAATAGTTCAACAAAAAGAGGAAATAGGTGCAGATGGAGCGTTACTAAGAGGTAAAGATCAGTCCATATATAAAGTTAATTTAATAGAGAAGCTTTTAGCAACTGTTTTAGCAAAAGTATCAAATTTTATTCCTGAAGGAGGTATTTGGATGAATACTCAGAGACCTGAATGGAATGATGCAAATAATGCGTTGGTAGGAAATGGAGTTTCTATGGTAACCTTGTATTATTTGAGGAGATTCTTAAAATTCTTCGATGAGGTGATTTCAAAATCAGAAGTAAACAATGTTGAAATTTCAACCGAATTGCTTGCATTCTTTAATGGAGTTACAGAAACGTTAGAGAATCATAAAAATATATTAGCTAGAAAAGTTTCAGATAAAGATCGAAAAACGGTGTTAGATGGACTTGGAGTTTCAGGTAGTGCCTATAGATCAGCTATTTATGCTGATGGTTTTTCTAGTGTTAAAAATACAATCACTAAAGAGGATTTATTAAACTTCACAAAAATAACCCTGCAATATATCGATCATTCAATTGAAGCGAATAAAAGAGTTGATAATTTATACCATGCGTATAATTTAATGACGGTTGAAAGTAAAGATGAAGTATCAATTTCATATTTACCTGAAATGCTAGAAGGTCAAGTTGCCATTTTAAGTTCAGGGTATCTTTCATCTAAAAATAGTTTAGAACTCTTAGATAGCTTAAAAGCAAGTGCATTGTTTAGACCTGATCAATATAGCTATATTTTATATCCGAATAAGGAACTTCCAAGGTTTAGTGATAAAAATAATATTTTGGAAACAGATGTTAATAAATCACCTCTTTTAACAGAATTAGTTAAAAAGGGTAATGTTCAAGTAATTGAAAAAGATTGTACAGGACAATATCATTTTAATGGAAGTTTTAATAATTCAAATAGCTTAAAGCAAGCTTTGAATGAATTACCAGATGAGTACAAATCCTTATTAGAAAATGAGACTGAGCACGTATTAGATATTTTTGAAAAAATATTCAATCATAAAGCATTTACGGGCAGATCAGGAACTTTCTTTGGGTTTGAAGGACTTGGTTCTATTTATTGGCATATGGTTTCAAAATTATTATTGGCAGTTCAAGAAACTTGTTTGAGTGCTATAGAACAAAAAGAAAATGATGTGCTAATTGGGAAAATGTTTGATCATTATTTTGAAATATATGAAGGTATTGGAGTGCATAAATCACCAAAATTGTATGGTGCATTTTCAACAGATCCATACTCACATACTCCAGCAGGGAAAGGGGCTCAACAACCAGGAATGACAGGTCAAGTAAAAGAAGATATCCTAAGTAGAATTGGGGAATTAGGAGTTTTTGTTAAAAATGGAAATGTTCAATTCAACCCGCGATTATTAAGAGGTCATGAATTTTTGAAAGCATCTAGAATATTCAATTATTTTAATATTGATAAAGAGTTAAAGAAAATAGAATTAGAAGCAAAGTCGCTTTGTTTTACGTATTGCCAGGTTCCTATAATTTATAAATTATCATCAAAAAATGGAATTGATGTAATTAATAATAATGGTTCAATTGTTAATTTTGACGAATTAGTTCTTGATAACGAAAGAAGTAATCAGCTTTTTAATAGAGCAGGTGAAATAGAACAAATCATTGTTTTTTTAAAAGAGAATTAATCTAGTTGGTTAAAAAAATAAGAAGCAATTTAATATAAGTGTTAAATTTTAAAAAGTTTTGAAATGATACATAAAATTAAAATTATAGTATTTCTTCTAGTAGTTATGTCTTCGTGCTCAACTGTAGTTGAAAATTTAGATGTAAAAATAGTAGATAAGCAATTAATAGTTGATGAATCTCCTTATTTTATTAAGGGTATTTGCTATCACCCAGTTCCAAAGGGTAGTGATCAGCGAAGTTTTAATAATTTGACAAATGATTTGGCTTTAATGGTGGATGCAGGGATAAATACAATTCGAGTGTACTCACCCGTTGATGATAAAGCAGTTCTTGATGAAATTCATAAGGCAGGAATTAAAGTTATTATAGGATTTGGATATAATCAAAATGGAAATTTTGATATACTGTCGGGCTCATTTGCAGATTATATAAACAAGTATAAAAATCATGAAGCCATTTTGTTTTGGGAGTTAGGGAATGAATATAATTATCATCCAGAATGGTTTGAAAATGATATTTCAAATTGGTATACTTCATTAAATAATGCAGCTGATGTTATTCATAGCATAGATAAAAATCACCCTGTTGCGACAGCTCATGGTGAATTGCCTGATAGTTTAGCTATAGCTGCAAGTCCAAATATTGATATTTGGGGAATAAATGTCTATCGATGGGATAATCCTGAAAGTTTATTTTCAGAATGGGATGCTATAAGTTCAAAACCTATATACTTATCTGAAGCTGGAGCTGATAGCTATATGACTATTTCTAAAAATAATTTTGAACAAGGAGAGAATCAAGATGCTCAAGCAGCAGCCACCAAAAATATACTGGAAACTATTTTTAAGTCAAAAAATCGTTCGTTAGGTGTTACATTATTTTCATTTACCGATGGCTGGTGGAAGGCTGGTGATAATGCTACTCAAGATCCAGGAGGTTGGGCACCAAATAGTAGTGGAGTGCCTTATGACGGAAGCCCTAATGAAGAATATTGGGGAATTGTTGATATTGATAGAAACAAGAAAAAAGCTTACAGTATCGTTCAACAAATTTATAAAGAAACGAATACAAACTAATTTCATTAAAAAAATAGCTATCTCATAAATTAATAATTAAACAATTAAATTTTAATAGAATGAAGCACTATACAACAGCATTAAAAGATAAAGTTCCAGTAGGTCAAAAGGCTGCATTTGGTGCAGGTCATTTTATATTAAATATTTTGCCAGGAACTTTGGGTGTTTTTATTCAATTTTTCTTATTGACAGCTTGGGGAGTAGACCCTTTATGGGCAGGATTACTAGGAGGTCTTCCAAGGATATTTGATGCTATTACTGACCCAATAATGGGTTTTATTTCAGATAATACGCAATCTAAATGGGGACGAAGAAGACCTTATATATTTTTAGGAGCAATTATTAGTGGTGTTTTGTTCTTTTTAATGTGGCAAATTGATGATAATGCCTCACAAACATATATTATTTGGCATGTCATGGTACTTCAAATTTTGTTTCTTGTTGGAAATACGATGTTTGCTACACCGTTAGTAGGACTTGGTTATGAAATGACTTCAGATTATAATGAACGAACTCGATTGATGAGTTTTGCAAATAGTATGGGACAAATTGCTTGGATGATTGTTCCTTGGCTTTATGTTATCATACCAGATTCTAATACGTTTAATACTCAAACGGAAGGAGTTAGAACAATGGCACTTATTGTAGGGCTTATGACTATAGTTTTTGGAATACTTCCATCTTTATTTTGTAAAGGGATTGATTCTTCACATATGGAGAATAGAAAGAAAATTAATTTCAGGACCCTCGCTTCAAATATGAAAGAATTGTATGTGGGAATTATTCAAGTTTCAAAAAATAAACCATTTATGAAGCTATGCGGAGCCACATTTTTAGTTTTTAATGGCTTTCAACTTGTAGCGGCATTTGGAGTTTTTATTATTGTGTTTTACTTGTATAATGGTAGTTATGAAATGGCAGGTACTTGGCCAGCTTGGTTTAATACTATTAATGCAATGATTACTGCATTTTTGGTGATACCAATTATTTCAAAAATGGCAAATAAATGGGGAAAGAGAAAAGCGTTTATAATCTCAACAGCTTTATCAATTGCAGGATATCTTTTAAAATGGTGGGGGTTTGATAAAGATCTAAATAGTTCATTTAATCAAACTGGATTAGGAAAAAGTTTAAACTCTGTAATTGGATCTATTTTTGAAACTTTAAACCCACTATTAGATAATATAGGAATGTCTTGGTTTACAATAGATCCTGGGAATGAAATTCCATGGTTAATGTTTGTACCTATTCCTTTATTTGCTTTTGGAATGGGAGGATTATTCACACTAATGATGTCTATGACAGCTGATGTTTGCGATTTAGACGAATTAGAAAATGGAATGCCAAGAAAAGAAGGAACTTTTGGAGCAATTTATTGGTGGATGGTTAAATTGGGTCAAGCAATAGCACTTGTTTTAGGTGGTGTAATTTTAAAAATTGTAGGATTTGATCCAAATGTTACTGAGCAAACATTTGAGACTATGAATAGACTTAGAATCGCGGATATTTTAATTCCGTCGCTTACTGCAGCCTTAGCAATATGGGTAATGTGGAGTTATAGCCTTAATGAAAAAAGAGCACGTGAAATTAAAAAGAAATTAATAGAACGTAGAGGAGAACTTTAATAAAAACGACTAAAAACAAAAAAAATGTCATACAGAAAAGAACGTCAATTTTCACTTAGTAAAACAGATTATTCAGATTATAGTGGAGTAGATTTTGGTAAATTATCAGAACAGGAATTAAAAAAATTATGGAGAAAAACTTTAGATAATGGCATGCACGGCCTTTGCTTTAGTATGTATGAAGATGGTCAAAAGCCAGGTGATATAATTACTGAAGAACAAGTACAAAGAAGAATAGAAATAATTAAACCATATACAAATTGGGTACGCTCATTTTCTTGTGTAGAAGGAAATGAATACATTCCTCGCGTTGCACACAAAAATGGAATAAAAACGTTGGTAGGCGCATGGTTAGGAGATGATTTAGAAATGAATGAGGCTGAAATAGAAGGACTTATAGCATTAGCGAAGGAAGGTTGTGTAGATATAGCTGCAGTTGGAAATGAGGTAATGTATCGTGGAGATTTAACCGAAGATCAGTTAATAGGCTATATAAATCGAGTTAAAGAGGCTTTACCGGGAATTCCTGTAGGCTATGTTGATGCCTATTATGAATTTTCTGCTCGTCCAAGAATAACGGAAGCTTGTGATGTTATTCTAGCGAATTGCTATCCTTATTGGGAAGGTTGTCCTTTAGAATATTCTTTAAATCATATGAGAGAAATGTTCGGTCAAGCTTCGCAAGCTGGAAATGGAAAAAGAGTAATAATTACTGAAACTGGTTGGCCAAGTGAAGGTGGAGGACTTAAAGGAGCTCTTGCATCAAACGAAAATGCTATGAAATATTTTATCAATGCACAAGCATGGTCGGCAAAAGATGATATTGAAATGTTTTATTTTTCCTCGTTTGATGAATCATGGAAAGTAGGAGCAGAAGGTGATGTAGGAGCTTATTGGGGATTATGGGATAAAGATGAAAATCTTAAATTTTAATAATCCTATAAAAGATTTACTAACTAAGAAATAATGAATGAAATATAATAAAGTACTCAACATAGAAAAAGGCAGGGCTATTTGCTACTCAGGTTTTAGAGAAGGACAACAGCCTGGAGGTTTATCTCCTAGTTATGAAGAGGTTAAGGAAGATTTGTTAATTCTTCAAGGAAATTGGAAATATCTACGTTTATATGATTGTGATGAGCATGCTGAAATGGTATTGAACGTTATTAAAAATGAAAAACTAGATTTTAAAGTTATGCTAGGGGCATACATTATTGCTGAAATGAATAATTTCGGTTGCCCTTGGGAAACTCATATTTTTTCAGAAGAAGAATTGGTTAAAAATAAGCTAGTAAATGAGCAAAGAATTGAAAAACTAATTCATTTAGCTGACGAGTATGACGATATTATTTTTTCGTTATCTGCTGGAAATGAAGCTTGTGTTGATTGGACTGATCACTATGTACCCGTAAAAAGTGTTATTAACTATGTTAAACAAATAAAAAAGAGCGCAAAGCAACCTGTTACATTTTGTGAAAACTATGTCCCTTGGCTTGATAAGTTAAAAGAGTTAGTTGACGTAGTAGATTTTATATCAATTCATACGTATCCTGTTTGGGAATATAAAAATATTCACGATGCATTAGAATATACAAAGCAAAATTATTATGCTATTGCCAATAAATATCCTGATAAGTTGGTTGTGATTACTGAGGCTGGTTGGGCAACTAATTCAAATGGAAGGGGAATAGATCCCACAAATGTAAGTGAAGAGTTTCAGAAAATTTACTATAATGATTTGATGAATTGGAATACTGAAGATGATATTTTAACATTTGTTTTTGAAGCTTTTGATGAACCTTGGAAAGGATCGGACGAAGAATATGAGCCCGAAAAGCATTGGGGGTTGTATTACGTAGATAGAACTCCAAAGCTTGTAATGAAATAACAAAAATTACTAAAAACATATTAACCTATTTATTATGAAAAACCCTTTTAAGATAATTTTATTACTGATAGCATCAATAACAATTTATAGCTGTACACCAACAGTACAAAAAAGTGAAATTTCAGCTAAGGATATTTTAGGAAATCCTGATTATCTAGCAATATCTTATGGTGGTTATAGAGAAAATACAAGAGATGTTCAGCCTTCAATTGAAGAATTAAAGGACGACATGAAAATTTTAAATGCAATGGGCATTAAAGTTTTACGTACTTATAATACAAAACTTAAACAAGCTTCAAATTTATTAGAGGCTATTTCTCAATTAAAAAGAGAAGATGTTTCTTTTGAAATGTATGTCATGTTGGGTACTTGGATAGATTGTGAAAATGCTTGGACAGCAAATCCAAATCATGAAGCCGAAGATATTGAAGCGAATACAGCAGAAATAGAAAGAGCAATCACAATGGCAAACAAATATTCAGATATTGTTAAAATTATTGCAGTTGGTAATGAAGCAATGGTTCATTGGGCGAGTAGTTACTTTGTGAGTCCAACCATTATTTTAAAATGGGTGAACCATTTACAAAAATTAAAAAAATCTGGAGATTTACCTTCTGATTTATGGATAACTAGTTCTGATAATTTTGCTTCTTGGGGAGGTGGAGATGAGAGTTATCATTTGGAAGATTTAACTAAATTATTGAATGCGGTTGATTTTGTTTCAATGCATACATACCCTTTTCATGATACGCATTACAATGATGCGTTTTGGAAAGTTCCTAAAGATCAAGAAAATCTTACGCTTCAGGAAAAAGTAGATGCTTCCATGTTGAGAGCAAAAGAATATGCTATTGCTCAATATAATGCAACGGCTAATTATATTAAAAGTGTTGGCGTGTCAAAACCGATACATATTGGAGAAACAGGTTGGGCTAGTATTGCTGGAACAACCCAATATGGTTCAACAGGTGCTGGCGCCGCTGATGAATATAAAGCAAAATTATATTACAATCATATGCGAGATTGGACAAACTCAGAAGGCATGTCTTGTTTTTATTTTGAAGCTTTTGATGAAAAATGGAAGGATGCTCAAAATCCATTAGGTTCTGAAAATCATTTTGGATTAATAACAATCGATGGAAGAGCTAAATATGTTTTATGGGATGCCGTTGATAAAGGTGTTTTTAATGGACTTACAAGAAATGGAAATAAAATTACCAAATCTTACAATGGAGATAGTGAAGCTTTGTTAGAAAATATTCTTAAAATTCCTTCTGAAATTAGTTTGGAAGAATAAATAGTAAAAACACATTTTACTATTTTTAGTAAATTAAATTTAACATAAAATTGGAATTTATAAAAAATAAGCTTTTATATGTTTTAAGATTAATCATTTTAATTCTTGCTCTAAATGCTTGTAATAATGATAGTGAACCTATAATTGATGTTGTTGAAAATGTTGAAATTAGTGAATTTTCTTTTCTAACTTTAAACAATCCTAACTTACTATCGAATGTATATTTATCAATTGAAGGGAATAAAATTATTGGAAGAATTCCTCAAAATATTGATGTCTCTGAGTTAATTGCTAATTTCGAGTTTAGTGGATCATCTATAGCTGTAAACAATGTTCCTCAAACAAGTGCAATTACTAAAAATGATTTTACGGGTATTGTCTCATATACAGTAAAATCTTCTAGCGGTGCTCAAATTTCATATGAAATAGATGTTACGAAATTTACAGGACTTCCTATTATTTATCTAAGCACCAATCAAAATGCACCCATAGATTCTAAAGAAGACTATGTTGATGGGAGTATTATAATTGATGGCGGTAGAAATTTTAACAGCTTGAACGATTCTTCAATGAAAATTAGAGGACGAGGTAATTCTACTTGGTATGTACACCCAAAAAAGCCATATCAACTTAAATTATCTGATGAGCACGAATTTCTGGGTATGCCTTCTGAAAAAAAGTGGTTGTTTTTAGCTGAATATTCTGATAAAACTATGATGCGAAATTCAATTGCATTTGAAATGGGCTATTTAAGTAATTTGGATTGGACACCTGAATCTAATTTTGTAGAGGTTTATTTGAACGATAGTTATAACGGAACCTATAATATAACTCAAAAAGTTGAAGAAGGAATAAGCAGAGTTAATTTAGAAGGTAGTGGATATTTATTAGAGATAGATCAATTTGATAGGTTAGATGCTGATGATGTATATTTTCATACGGGAAATTTTTTGATTAATATTAAGGAACCAGAATTAGAATTAAATAGTAACGAGTATAATTATGTAAAAAATTTATTAAATGAATTTGAAACAAATTTATACAGCAGTCAATTTAAACATCCAACAGAAGGGTATGCCAATTATATTGATGTTGATAGTTTTATAGACTGGTATTTAATTAGTGAAATTACTAAGAATCAAGACTCAAAAAGTTTTTCAAGTATATTTTTAAATGTAATTCCTGGTCAAAAAATTAAAATGGGTCCGCTTTGGGATTTTGATCTTTCTTTTGGGAATGTTAACTATTCAGAATGTGAGTTAGCCACAGGGTTTTGGGTGAAAGATCATAAATGGTATTCAAGACTTTTTGAAGATGAATCTTTTGTAGAAAAAGTTAAAACACGTTTTAATTACTTCAAAGAAAATGAAATATACATTTTAGATAAAATGGATTTTTATGCGAATCAGTTGAAATGGTCTCAGCAAGAAAATGATATGGTATGGGAAACTTTAGGAATTTATGTTTGGCCAAATCCGGTAGTCTATAATACTTATGAAGAAGAAGTTAGTCATTTAAAAAGCTGGTATTCTGAGCGAATGAGTTGGTTAGACAATGCATTTAGCAGCTTATAAAATCAATCAAAATCAAGCATATTCATGGAACCTGTAGCAGAAGAAACTCAAGCAGAAAAAAGGATAAAAGTTTTATTGGCTAAAATGACCTTAAAAGAAAAGGCAAGCCAAATGCTTAATATTGGTTTACCAACTATTTTAAAAGGTGATTACTGGGATGAAAGAGATAGTGCTGTTTTCGATGTTAAAAAGTTTAAAAAATATATTATTGATTTAAATGTTGGGTCTATTCATAATACGCCAGGCTATTTAGCTGACTCTAAAGAATGGTATAGAATACTAAAAACCATTCAAGACGCTGCAATTAAAAAATCACGATTAGGAATTCCTATTTTATATGGAATAGATAATATTCATGGGGCAAATTATGTTGCGGGTTCAGTCATGTTTCCACATCAAATAGCGTTAGCAGCAACGTGGAATCCAGAGTTGACAGAAATGAGTGCCAACATAACATCTTACGAATCAAAATCCGCTTCGTTGCCTTGGAACTTCAATCCGAATGCAGATGTTGCTATGAGTCCATTATGGGGTCGAATTTCAGAAAGTTTTGGGGAAGATCCTCATTTAGTTTCTGAAATGACGAATGCTTATGTAAGAGGTTCTCAGCAGAATGATGTAGGGAATGTTTCAAATACGGCGGTATGCCTAAAACATTTTCTAGGGTATGGAGCTGGCAGAAATGGGAAGGATAGAGCGAATGCAATTATTCCAGAAATAAATTTAAGACAGTATTTTTTGCCGCCTTTTGAGAATGCAATTAAAGAAGGTGCAATGGGAGTTATGATTAGCTCTAATGCAGTAAATGGTGTTCCTTGTCACTCGAATAGATATTATATTACAGATATATTAAAAGGCGAATTAAGATTTAAAGGTGTCGTAATTTCAGACTTTAGTGATGTGGAGTTTTTAGTAGAGGCTCACCAAACTGCTAAAGACCTTAGAGATGCAACTAAACAAGCTGTAAATGCTGGTTTGGATTTAATTATGAATCCTTTTGATGCTAAAATAGTTGACGTTATTGTTGATTTAGTTGAAAAGAATGAAATACCAATACATAGAATTGACGATGCAGTGACGAGAGTGTTACGTCTTAAATTTCAACTAAATTTATTTGATGTTCCTTATAACAACCCAAGCGATTTTCCCAAGATTGGTAGTGAAAAACATATTGCTGAAAATTATAAGACAGCTAGCGAAGCAATTACATTACTAAAAAATACAACAGTTGTTTTGCCTTTAAATAAAAAGAAGAAGGTGTTGGTAACTGGTTATGCTGCGAACTCTATAAATAGATTGAATGGAGCTTGGTCTAGGACATTTTTAGGTAGAGATACACTTTATAATGATCACTCCAAATTAACTATTTTAGAGGCTATTCAAAAGGAAATTGGAAGTTCAAATGTTGAGTTTGCTGAAGGAACGAGTTATTTGGACGATATTAATACCAAGTTGGCTATAAAAAAAGCTAAAAAAGTTGACTATATAGTGGTTTGTGTAGGAGAAATTCCTGCGACTGAAAAACCTTCTGATATTAATGAGTTAGACTTGCCTAAAGTTCAACAAGAATTAGTTAAAAAACTCTCTAAAACAGGCAAACCAATAATTTTGGTCATGGTACAAGGAAGACCTAGAATTATGCGTGAAATTGAACCATTAGTTGATGCGGTAATTATGGCGTACCTTCCAGGTCAAGAAGGTGGAAAAGTAATTTCTGATGTGCTTTTTGGTAAAATAAACCCAAGTGGAAAATTGCCTTATACCTACCCAAAATATTCAGGGAATTACTTAACATATTATCATAAAAAAACAGATATACGCGATGTAAATTGGGGATTTGATGGGTTTTACCCACAATATGAGTTTGGTTATGGATTATCATATACCAATTTTAAATATTCTAAATTTACAATTTCAAAGGATACTTTAAAAGGCCATGATGATGCACTTGAAATAAGTGTTCAAGTAAAAAATACCGGAAAAATGGATGGTAAAGAAGTTGTTGAACTTTTTATCAAAGATATGGTTGCCTCTGTTTCTCCAGATTCAAAGAAATTAGTTGGTTTTCAAAAAATTAAGCTAAAGGTGGGAGCTTCTAAAACTGTAAAATTTAGAATTACTTCAAAAGGATTATCTTTTGTTGGAATGGATAATAAATGGATTGTTGAAGAGGGCGAATTTGAAATTTATATAGGTGGGAATCCGTTGAAAATGAAGAAGAAAAAAATACAATACCATCATTAATTTAAGGTTCTTAAATAGTGCATCAATTGAATATAAATTAATTACAAATAAATTTAAACACATGAAAAAAATAGTATTCGGTTTTATAAGTATCACATTAATTTCAATCACCTTATTTTCTTGTGCTTATAAAGAAAATAACAAGAATAAAATTGATCAAGAAAAAGTTATGAAGCCCACTATAAATAAAAAGGAATTTATTTTTGAGCCTGGTAATGATTGGAAGTTAGCGTGGTCAGATGAGTTTGAAACCGATTCTATTGATAAAAATAATTGGAATTTTCAAGTATTAGAAGCAGGGCATTTCAATGGTGAGTGGCAACGTTACACAAATAGTAGTAAAAATGCCTATATCGAAAATGGATGTCTTACCATAAAAGCGATTCACGAGAGTGATGAACATGGAATGGGTAATTATTCATCGGCTAGATTACATACCGCCAATAAACAATCTTGGAAATATGGTAAGATTGTAGCGAGGGCTAAGCTTCCTTTTGGCACAGGAATTTGGCCAGCTTTTTGGATGTTAGGAACTAATATAAATGAAAATGGAGGTGATACACCTTGGCCACAATCTGGTGAAATCGATATTTTCGAATTATATGGTTCAAAAAATGATTCAGTTATAGAGGCTAATATTCACTATGCTGATAAATCAAATTCACATGCAAGTATGGGTGCGGCTTCCTTCAAATTAAATCAAGGTAAATTTGCTGATGCATTTCATGTATTTGAATTGGAATGGGACGAAAATAAGGTTTCATGGTTTGTTGATGGAGTAGAATTTGCATCAATGTCAATAAAAGATGATGAAATGTCTGAATTTCATAAAGAATTCTTTATTCTTTTGAATGTTGCTGTTGGAGGTACGTGGGCTGGTTATCCTGATTCAACTAGTAAATTTCCTCAGTATATGTATGTTGATTGGCTTAGAGTTTATCAGAAAAACGGATAAAAAAATAAAGTGTTTCGTTAGTCTCAAATAAAATGAGTTTATACTTCGTTTTGTTGTATTTGAAAGAACTTTAGATTTTTTAGCTTATTATGAACGAGTAAATAATTCAAAAGAATTTAATTCGGGTATGTAATTATCAATTACTTCAACAGTTTCCTTATTATTTTTTAGGTATGAATTTAAAATACGTTTCACATCATTATTATCTTTTTGAGGTAGTATTGATTCTAAATAATCAGTTGTAGTTAAATTTTTTCTTTTATTTATATACCCAAAACCTTTATATATTCCATTAAGAATTAAAACAAAAGAGTGTTCTTTGTTGTTTCTTCCTGTTTCTTTAACTATAAAATTTTGAGTACTAAATTGAATAGATTGAATAGCTTGTTTAGATCTGTTATTGTAGCTTATAATGCTTTCTTCATTTCTACAAATGCCTCTACATTGTTTAATTTGATAGTGAAAACACGCGCTTACGTTTGATTGTAAGTGGCAATATTTAGGGCATAATTCAAATTGTTCACATAATTTTTCTAGAAATAAACGGCATTCAGTTTCATTATAGAATTTCATTAAAGGTTGTGAAATTAATTTTAAGCGGTTGTATGCTAAATGAATAATTCCATCTCTATCCTCATAGCTGAATAAACCAATACTTTCATGTGTTCTTCTTTGAGCTCTATTGTATTTGGGTAATATCTTTTTAATTTCAGACGATTCCATTAATAACGCTACTAGTTCACTCCCAGTTTCAACAAAAGTGACATTACTTATTTCAAGAGACATTTTAATTTCCTTTTTCGATTTATCATAAAAATGACTTAAAACACGTTGTTTAATGTTATTTGCTTTTCCAACATAAATAATTTCGTTAGTACTATTCTTAAAATAATAAATGCCTGTTTTTTCTGAAAGGTTATCTACAATATTTTTAGGTAGTTGAGGAGGTAAGGTTGCTTGCCTAGAGCGTGGACTTAAAAAAGAATTAAAAACAACTTGGTTAGCATCTAATTTTAGTAGTTTTTCAAATAAAATAGTTGTGGCTTCTGCATCACCTTTTGCTCTATGTCTATCTTTTATTACAATGTTTTGAGAGGAACATAAAGCACCAAGACTGTATGATTTTAGTCCGGGAATTAATTTACGAGATAACCGAACCGTACACAATTTTTTTCGTTTAAAATCGAATCCTAAATCTTTAAATTCTTTTTGAATAATGGTGTAATCAAAATTAACACTGTGCGCTACAAAAACGGTGTCTTTGGTAATCTCATTTACCTTTTTTGCAATTTCATAAAACTTTGGTGCATTACTTACCATGGCGTTGGTAATTCCTGTTAAATTGGTTATAAATGGAGGAATAGGGCACTCAGGATTTACGAGTGTAGTATATTCGTTAACCACCTTAACACCATCAAAAATAAAAATTGAAATTTCAGTAATTTTTGATCTATGGCCTGTGGTTTCTATATCAACAATTGCGTACACTATTTATATGTTTTTTCTAGTTCTTTTAGTTCAACACCTAATTGTGTTAGCATTGTTGCAATACTACTAATTTTTAATTCGTGTTCCTCATATTCTTGTGTATTAATACTACACGTAAATTCCCATAGTTCTAATACTTCATCAATAGGTACATAATAGGGATCGTATTTTTTATTATCAGAGACCAATAGCAACATTTTATGTTCATCAATTTTATTGAAAACTCTTTTGTACACAATACCATCATTTAAAGTAAGTATAATATATGTTTTACCATCTTTTATATTAGTTACATCTTCTACAAATCTAGCAACAATATAAGACCCACTTTTTACAGGAAGCATAGAATCTCCTTTAATAGGAAACGCCCTATGAGTACCCGTTGGTAAAAATGGTAATTTTATTTTGTTTAGATGTTCAATATATTCAGGATCTGAATATCCTCTCAAATATCCTGCTGAAGCTTCAACAGGAATAATTTCTATTAAATCTTCGTTAGCGCCATCAACTGTAATAGGAAATAATACTCTTTTATTTCCAACCTCAATAAACGAAGCGTCTTTGGTTTTAGATAAATCATTTTTAACTAAAATATCAATAGGAATTTTAAAATAATCAGATAAAACAATTAAAAAATCAATAGGAGGAATGGCTCTATTTTCTTCATAAGAGCTTATTCTTGAGCGAGATACTTTTAAGTCTTCTGCAAACTGTTCTTGAGTTAACCCTTTAAGAGTTCTAATCTGTTTAATGTTATTTGGTAAATAATTCATAATGCTAAAATAATGAGCAACAACTGCTAAAATAATGAGCTAATTTAGCAAAATAAAATGAGATACCTAATTTTTTTAATTAAATGTATTTAAATACACATACATACTACAGTCTTAGATATGGAACTATTTCACCTAAAGAACTTATAGGTATAGCGTTGCAAAACAAAGTGACTACACTTTGTTTAACAGAAATAAATAGTACTTCATCTAGTTTAGAGTTTGTTCAATTATGTCTTAAAAACTCAATAAAACCAGTACTTGGAGTAGATTTTAGAAATGGTGTGCAACAACAGTTTATTATGATTGCAATTAATAACAAAGGCTTGGAACGTATCCATAATTATTTATCAGATTTTTTGCATATTCAAAACTATAGCATTCCAAAAAGGGCTATATATTTTCCGGATACGTATGTTATTTACCCATTCACTACTACAATTGATAAGTTAAGAGAAAACGAATTTATAGGTATAAAACCGTCAGATTTAAATCATTTAAAATTTTCTAAATGGAGATTACAACAAGATAAATTAGTGATATTAAAAACAGTGTCATTTCAACATAAAAAAGGGTTTAATACGCATCGTTTATTACGTGCAATTGATAACAATACCTTGCTTAGTAAATTGCCAATTTCAGAACAAGGAAATGAAACAGATTTAATGGTATGTGAAGATATTTTACAAGAAATATATGCTGAATATCCTCAAATTATTACGAATACTACAGCGTTGTTAAAGCGTTGTAGTATTTTATTTGATTTTTTAGGAAGCTCACCTAAAAATCAGAAAACATATAGCAATTCAGAAGTGCTAGATTTTAAGTTACTTAAAAAATTAGCATACAAAGGGTTGCATTACCGCTATAAAAAAATTGGAAAGCGAGTTTTTTCACGATTAGAAAAAGAACTTTCAATCATAAAAGAAAAACAATTTGTTTCGTATTTTTTAATCAACTGGAAAATTTTAAAATATGCCCGAAGTAAAGGGTATTATTATGTTGGAAGAGGAAGTGGCGCAAATAGTATTGTTGCTTATTTGTTGCGAATAACAGATGTTGACCCTATTGAATTGGACTTATATTTTGAACGGTTTATTAATTTATATCGTACCAATCCGCCCGACTTTGATTTGGATTTTTCGTGGCGGGATAGAGATGATATTATGAATTATATATTCAAAACATTTAAAAACACGTCATTAATTGCCGTTTATAACACATTTAAATACAGAGCTTCTGTTCGGGAATTAGGAAAAGTGTTTGGGTTGCCAAAAGAAGAAATAGACAAGCTAACAACCAATAATTTTAATCATAACCAACTAGATCATTTATCAAAATTGGTATTGATTTATAGTAAATACATTAAAGGTTTTCCAAATTATTTAGGCATACATCCTGGAGGAATATTAATTTCAGAAAAACCAATTCATTATTATACAGCAACCTATTTACCTCCAAAAGGCTTTTCAACAGCTATGTTTGATATGGTTGTTGCAGAAAATATAGGTTTATATAAGTTTGATATTTTAAGTCAGCGAGGTTTAGGAAAAATACGTGAGGCAGTTGACATTGTAAAATACAACCATCCAAAAGATTTCCCTATCGATATTCATGACATAAAACGATTTAAAGAAGATGAAAAAATTAAGCATTTACTAAGAAATGCAGAAGCAATAGGATGTTTTTATGTAGAATCACCTGCAATGCGAATGTTATTAAAAAAGCTACAAGTTGATAATTATTTAGGTTTGGTTGCAGCAAGTTCAGTAATACGACCAGGAGTTTCAAAATCGGGGATGATGCGTGAGTATATTAAAAGATATAGAAAGCCAGAAAGAAGAAAGGACGCACATCCTGTTTTATTAGAAATTATGCCAGAAACCTATGGTGTAATGGTTTATCAAGAAGATGTTATAAAAGTAGCACATTATTTTGGTGGGTTAACTTTAGGCGAAGCTGATATGTTACGACGTGGAATGAGCGGAAAATTTAGGTCTAAGGAAGAATTTTTAAAAGTTAAAAAACAGTTTTTTGATAACTGTAATGAGAAAGGACATTCGTTAGAATTAACTTCAGAAATATGGCGACAAATTGAGAGTTTTGCAGGTTATGCTTTTGCAAAAGGCCATTCAGCATCGTATGCAGTTGAAAGTTATCAAAGTTTATACTTAAAAGCCTATTATCCGTTAGAATATATGGTTGCAACGCTTAATAATTTCGGTGGTTTTTATCAACCAGAATATTATGTACACGAAGCCAGAATGAATGGGGCAATTATCCATCCTCCACATATCAATAAAGCTCAATATCAAAATTATATTGAAGGGAAAAATATTTATTTAGGATTTATAATGTTGCATTCTTTTGAGTTAAAAAATGCTCAAAAAATAGTTACAGAAAGAACTAAAAATGGCTTGTTTTTAGATTTAGATGATTTTATAGATCGGGTTGCTATTTCATTAGAGCAAATTGCCATTTTAATAAAGGTAAATGCTTTTCAATTTACACAAAGAAACAAGCGAGAACTGTTATGGGAAGCACATATGAAAGTACACAAAGTTGTATTAGAAGAAACGATTTCAACACTATTTAAGTCTGAAAAAATAACCTACCAAACACCACAATTAACAAGCTCAACATTAGAAGATGCTTTTGATGAATTGCAATATATTGGTTTTACATTAGACAGTCCGTTTAAATTATTGAGAGAACCGTTAAAACAACAATTATTTGCCAATGACTTACCAAATTACATAGGGAAAGTAGTCACCGTTTACGGTTATTATGTAACAGCAAAACGAACCATTACTTCCAAAGGTGAAATGATGTATTTTGGAACTTTTATAGATACCAAAGGCAAGCATATTGATACGGTACATTTTCCTCCGTCAGTTAAAAAATATCCATTAAAAGGAAGAGGCGTGTATAAGTTAATAGGTAAAGTAACAGAGGAATTTGATTGTGTAACTATTGAAATTGAGCAACTAGAAAAATTAGCAATTATTCAAGACCCAAGATATGTAGATACCATAAAAAAAGTAAGCGTATGAGTAGTTTAGAGCGTTCTATAGTACATATGGATTTAGATACTTTTTTTGTGTCTTGCGAGCGATTAATAGATAGTAGGTTGAATAATAAACCCGTATTAATTGGAGGTACTTCAGATAGAGGAGTAGTTGCGAGTTGTAGTTACGAAGCTCGTAAATACGGCGTACATTCTGCTATGCCAATGCGAATGGCAAAACAATTATGTCCAGAAGCCATTGTTTTACGTGGAAATTCAGGAATTTACACCAAATATTCAAAACTAGTAACAGATGTGATTAATGATAGTGTGCCTTTATATGAAAAGTCTTCCATCGATGAGTTTTATATTGATTTAACAGGAATGGATCAGTTTTTTGGTTGCAACCAATTAGCTTCAGAATTACGAACTAAAATAATTAGAGAAACGGGTTTGCCAATTTCATTTGGATTATCTACTAATAAAACAGTTTCGAAAATTGCCACTGGAGAAGCGAAACCAAATAATGAATTAAAAATTAACATGGGTACAGAAAAGTTTTTTTTGGCACCGCTTTCGGTCCGTAAAATTCCAATGGTTGGAGAAAAAACCTATAATTCACTTTGTGATTTAGGAATTAAAAAAATACAAACTGTTCAGGAAATGCCCGTGAATATGATGACTAGAGTTTTTGGTAAACACGGAACCAGTATTTGGAAAAAGGCAAATGGAATTGATAATACACCAGTAATTAAATACCACGAACGTAAATCTATCTCCACAGAGCGCACTTTTAATAAAGACACTACCGATATTACCAAGCTAAAAAGTATCCTAGTTGCCATGGCTGAAAACTTAATCTTTCAGCTAAGGCGAGGCAATAAGCTAACAGCTTGTGTGACGTTTAAAATTCGATATTCTGATTTTCAAACCTATACCAAACAAATGCGAATACCGTATAGTTCTTCAGATCATACTATTTTACCAGTAGTTATGCAGTTATACGAAAGTTTGTATCAGCGTAGGTTATTAGTACGCTTAATTGGTGTAAAATTTAGTCATTTAGTAAGTGGCGGTCATCAAATTAATCTTTTTGAAGACAATGATAAAATTATAAATCTATATCAAGCTATGGATAAAATGAGAGAACGTTATGGAGATAGAGCAGTTATAAGAGCCTCTGGTATGGGAGCAAAAAGTATTAGCCGTTGGAATCCTTTTAATGGAGAACCACCACCTTTATTGGCAAATAGAAGCGTATAAAAAATCACTTAAGCATATTGCTTTTTATTTTAATTATATTACAATAATTCTTTTATCAATTAACAGTTTTATACTATTTTAGAGGAATGAAAAAGTTAAAATTCCCATTCCTCTTTTTTCTTGTTTTTAGTTTCTTTCAATTAGTATCTTGTACTTCAAAAGAAGAACTAAAATTTTCAAATACAAGTACGTTGGACTCTATTAGTATTTTTATGCAAGCCATGAAAAACGATACCTTAGATTTTAAGACTCGTTTAACGAATGCAAATAGTGCTTATCAAAAAATAGAAAATAAAAATTCTGATGCCCGAATTAAACAAATTCAAACTTATAAAATTTACTTATATGGTTATTTAAAACAATACGACAGTGCTGTTTATATTTCAAAAGAATTACTGCAAAAATCAAAAATAGATAATGACTCAGTATCTATTGGGCGAAATTATTCTAAAATAGCATATTACTATAATAGGAACCAACAAAAGGATAGTGCTTATTACTATTATAATTTGGTTAAAAATGAATATTTAAAATACAATGACAGTATTACAAATGGTAATATTTTCCTAGAAATGGCTGTTATTGAGCGTACTTTTGGAGATTATATTGCAAGTGATTTTTTAGGCTCTTTAGCTTTAAACTATTTGAGCAACAAAAGCCCTAATTCCTCGAGTAGTGTTTATAATAACTGGGCAATTTCTTCAAAGGAACAAGGACAGCTAGATGATGCATTAATATTTTATAAAAAAGCGAAAGATTTAACATTTTTAAAACTAAATAAAATTGCAATTAAAAATAATATGGCCAATACCTATAGAGATTTAGGGGATTATAATACTTCAATAAAAATTTTAGATAGCTTACTAAAAGATACCATTATTAATTTTAAAACAAGAGCTCGGGTTATTGACAATTTAGCCTACACAAAATGGTTAGCAAAAAAGAAAGAAAATGTGTTGCCTGATTTAGAAAAGGCATTAGAAATTCGATTGCAAGAAAACGATTTATGGGGATTAATTGCAAGTTATGCACATCTTTCGAAATATTATGAAAACGTAAATCCCAAAACAGCTC
>NZ_JABDRI010000058.1 GCF_013041805.1 Lutibacter sp. | reverse complement strand
CTAATGAAAAATTAGCAGTAGCAACAAAAATTCGAGATTTTGTTATAGGAGGTGGTTTTATGTTTGCGATGTGCTCAGCCACGGATAGTTTTGATATTGCTTTAGCTGCTGAAGGAGTAGATATTTGCGAAACTATGTTTGATGGTGATCCTTCAGAAATGGATTATCAGTATAAAATTGACTTTAATAAAACGTTAGCATTCAAAGACTTTACTTTAGTTAGAAACCCTGAAGAGTATGAATTTTCCTCTATAGATATGACACGAAAACGTTCATCTATAAAAAGAACTTCAGATTACTTTTCATTGAAGGAATATTCAGCTAAATGGGATCCAATTCCAACCATGTTATGCCAAAACCATACGCAATTAGTGAAAGGGTTTATGGGACAAACAACTTCATTTGAACGTGAAAGTGTAAAATCAAACGTATTAGTTTTAGGAGAAAATAAAACCAATAGAGAAGCTAGATATATTCATGGTGTAAAAGGAAAAGGGATGTTTACATTTTACGGTGGTCACGACCCAGAAGATTATCAGCATAGAGTAGGAGATCCTAAAACAGAACTCGATTTACATCCTAACTCTCCGGGCTATCGTTTAATTTTAAATAATGTGTTGTTTCCAGCTGCAAAGAAGAAAAAGCAAAAAACATGATATGTTAATAATACTTCAATAACTTTATGCATAAAATTTAGTATTTCAAGTTTCAAAAATACTATTTTTGAAACTTGAAATTAAATTAAACAACAATAAATGGCAACTACAAGAGAAATGCAAGATTTTGCACAACAAGTAAGAAGAGATATTGTTAGAATGGTTCACGCTGTGAAATCTGGTCACCCAGGAGGATCATTGGGTTGTAACGAGTTTTTAACGGTCCTTTTTCAAGAAGTTATGGAATATTCTACTGAATTTTCTATGGATGGTAAAAATGAAGATTTATTCTTTTTATCAAATGGACATATTTCTCCTGTTTATTATAGTGTTTTAGCAAGAAGCGGATTTTTTCCAGTATCAGAATTAGCAACATTTAGAAAATTAAATACGCGTTTGCAAGGTCACCCAACAACGCACGAAGGTTTGCCAGGTGTGAGAATAGCTTCTGGTTCTTTAGGTCAGGGTATGAGTGTTGCTATTGGAGCTGCTCAGGCAAAAAAGCTAAATGGAGATCACAAATTAGTATACTCATTGCACGGAGATGGTGAATTACAAGAAGGTCAAATTTGGGAAGCTGCAATGTATGCTGCAGGAAAAAAAATTGACAATTATATTGCTGCGGTAGATTACAATTTAAAGCAAATTGATGGTGCTACAGATGATGTCATGCCATTAGGTAATTTAAGAGCTAAATTTGAAGCTTTTGGATGGATTGTTTTAGATATTGAAGAAGGAAATGATGTGGAAAGTATAAAATCTGGTTTAACAAAAGCTAAATCGTTAACAGGAAAAGGAAAACCAGTTTGTATTTTATTACATACAGAAATGGGAAATGGTATTGATTTTATGATGCATACGCATGCTTGGCATGGAAAACCGCCAAGCGATGAGCAATTAGCTGATGCATTAAATCAAAATCCTGAGACATTAGGAGATTATTAGTTCACATTTATTATAAATTTTAAAACCTCTTTTGTAAATTACTTTAGAGGTTTTTTTATGATTAATTTATAATTTATTCCATACTATATTCCTATTTTACCCCTATATTTACCATTGAAAATAAAAAATATAAAAGTTTGAAAATAGGTATTGTTTGTTATCCAACGTTCGGAGGAAGTGGAGTAGTAGCAACTGAGTTAGGTATGGCTCTCGCTCAAAGAGATCATCATGTACATTTTATAACCTATAAGCAGCCTGTACGACTCGATTTTATATCAAATGATATTCACTTTCACGAAGTTTTTGTTGAAGAATATCCTTTATTTCAATTTCAACCTTATGAATTAGCATTGTCTAGTAAGATGGTAGAAATTGTAGAAATGTATAATTTAGAAATTTTACATGTTCATTATGCAATTCCACACGCATACGCGGCATTTATGGCAAAGCAAATGTTGAAGGAAAAAGGGATTGATATTAAGGTAGTTACAACCCTTCATGGAACAGATATTACCTTAGTTGGAAGTCACCCAAATTATAAAACAGCTGTTGAATTTAGTATCAATAATTCTGATGTTGTTACTACAGTTTCTGAGAGTTTAAAAAGAGATACCTTAAGATTATTCAATATTAAGAAAGAAATTAAAGTCATTCACAATTTTATTGATTTTGAACAATATCCTGAAATAGGTTCAGAAGAGTGTTTACGACATACAATTGCAAGTGAAGATGAACGAATTATTTGTCACGTAAGTAATCTACGCCCAGTAAAAAGAGCCTCCGATGTGATTGATATTTTTTATAAAATTCAAAAGGAAATTCCTTCAAAATTAATTTTAGTTGGTGAAGGTCCAGATCGAGAACATATTGAATGTCAAGCCAAAGATTTAAATATACTAGATAAAGTATTATTTATGGGAAATAGTAATGAGGTGAATAAATTATTATGTTATTCAGATTTATTTTTGCTTCCTTCAGAAACAGAAAGTTTTGGTTTGGCAGCATTGGAGGCTATGGCAGCGAGAACACCTGTTATTTCTACCAATTCAGGAGGGTTACCAGAAGTTAATATACATGGAGTAACTGGCTATTTAAGTAATGTTGGTGATACCGATGATATGGCTAAAAATGGTATCGCTATTTTAAAAAATTTAGAGACATTACAAGAGTTTAAGAACAACGCACTTGCACAAGCAAAAGAGTTTAGTTTAGAAAATGTGTTGCCTGCTTATAAAGAAATCTATAGAGAAGTTATTAAAGATTGTTGTTAATATTGATTTTATGTAGATTTTGTTAAGTTTAAAATTTAGTCTATTGGTAGGGTAAATTTAAATGTAGTACCTTTTCCTTCTTCACTTTCAATAAAAATTTCACCTTTATGCTTTTCAATTAGTTCTTTGCAAAGCAATAACCCCAAACCAGAACCTTTTTCATTCGCTGTGCCTAATGTTGAGTCTTTATGAATTTTAAATAAATTTACTCTTGTTGCTTCATTCATTCCAATCCCATTATCTTCTATAGATATTTCAACTTTATTGCTGATTTTTTGGGTATAAATATTTATAAATCCCTCTGATTTCGTAAATTTTAAAGAATTAGAAATAAGATTCCGTAAAATAGTTTTTAGCATATTCAAATCAGCATGAACAACTAAATTTGGAGTTTTTTGATAATAATTTAAAGAAATATTTTTAAATTTTGCAGTAGATTCAAGAGTCTTTAAGACTTCATTTATAATACTAGATATTTCGATTTTTTCTGGGGAAAAGTTAAGTTGATTTGTTTGTGTTTTCGCCCAATGCAATAAGTTATCTAATAAATTAAGAGTATTTACGGAGCTGGTATTAATAATTTCAGAAAACCTTTTGATTTTTTCAATTTCAAAATGTTCTACTTCTTCAATTAACAACTCTGAGAAACCTATAATACTGTTAAACGGACTTCTTAAATCGTGTGCAATAATTGAAATAAGTTTGTCTTTTGTTTCATTGAGGGTTTCTAATTGTTTTTCATGATTAATAAGTTGAAGTTCATTTTGTTTACGGTTTGTAATATTATTAAATATCACAAAAAAATGATCTTTTTTGATACTAAAAACAGATAGATAAAACCATTTTCCCAATTCCGGAACAAAAGTTTCAATTTTTTCTGATTTTCCTGTTTGAGAAACTCTTATATATAATTTGAATAATTCTTTATTCTCTCTTTTATGGTTAGGGAGTATTTCCGAAATCTTTTTACCAGTAACCTGTTTTAAACCGGTTTGATGGTAAAATGCTCGATTAACTTCAATATAGATGAAATCATTGGGCTCATTTTCTTCATAAAGTAATTTGCAGTGGGCAAAACCTTCCCACATATTTTCAAATATGGCACTGTAATTTTCATTACTTATTTTATGCTCATTTAAAATATAGTTTTCGGCTAGTAACTCTTCGTATGTGGGACCTTCTTTAATCATAATTGCATGATTTCATTTCTTAATTTAAATTAAGAAACATGAGGTTCATTTATTACTTTATCAATAATTAAGAGAACATTTTAAAGATAATAAATAAATGTTAAACTAACTAAAATTTAAGCACTATAATAATCTAAAGCTTCTTTGAGTAGCGCAATTTCAACCTCACAATCTAACTTAAAATGCTCAAAATTAGTAAGTAGCACAAAATTTACTTTGCCCGCAATATTTTTTTTGTCGTGAATCAGTAGCTCAATAACAGCTTGATAATCTGAAGGTTCGATATCAATTTTACCATAAATTTTCAGAATAACACTTTTTATGTTTTTGACTTCTTCGAGAGGAAAATGATATAATTTGTGAGAGATATAGGCTTCTGTCACCATCCCAACTGCTATTGCCTCACCATGTGTTAAAATATCTTTAGATTCAGTTTCTAAATAATAAGATTCAATGGCGTGTCCTAACGTATGTCCAAAGTTAAGCACTTTGCGTATTCCAGCTTCTTTAGGATCTTTGGTTACTACCTCATTTTTAATTTCAATAGAACGATGGATTAAAGTGTTTAAATTGCTCAGCGTTAAATTTTTAAATGAATTTACGGTGTTCCAAATTGAAATATCATAGGTAAGTCCATATTTGATAATTTCAGCTAATCCAGAACGTAATTCACGTTCAGTAACTGTTTCTAAATAGGTAGGATCTATAAGTACCATTTCAGGATTCGAAAATAACCCAATTTGATTTTTTAATACTCCAAGGTCTACTCCAGTTTTTCCACCTACAGAAGCATCTACCATACTTAATAACGTGGTTGGTATATTTATAAATGCTATTCCACGTTTAAATGTTGATGCCACGAAACCACCTAAATCTGTAATAACACCACCCCCTAAATTAATAAGTAAGCATTTCCTATCACCACCCAATTCAGTTAGCGCATTCCAAACTCCAGTACACGTTTCTAAATTTTTATGTTCTTCACCAGCTTCAATTTCAATAATTTCTATAGGGCTAGTAGTTTCAAGATTTTGTAATAGAATAGGTAAACAATTTTCATTTGTATTTTCATCAACTAAAATAAATAGACTAGAAGGATTAGTATTTAAGATATATTCGTTCAATTTAGCATAAGCAGCTTCATTAAAATGAACGTAGTAATTATTAGATAAAATAGGTGTCATTTAGGATAATATTTTAATGCAAATTAAGGGTAAAAAAATGAAAAAATAAACTCATTGGTAGTATCTTTGTGTAAATATGATTTAATATGGAAAAATTATTTGATAATACAGAAGTAGCTTTTGCTATAAAATCGAATACTGAGCTAGATAGAGCTTTTTATTTGTTTGAAATGATAAAACGCGAACCACTTGTAAAAATTGGAACTGCGGTAACAAAATTTGCATTAAAAGCTTATTTACCTGTTGAAGGTATTATTCGAGCAACTGTTTTTGATCACTTTTGTGGTGGGGTAACAGAAAAAGATTGTATGTCAATTATAGATAAAATGTATACAAAGAACGTACATTCTGTATTAGACTATTCAGCTGAAGGAAAGCAAGTTGAGGAGCATTTTGACTTAGCAATGGAAAAAACGTTAAACACTATTAAATTTGGTAAAGAAAAAGCAAGTTTACCTTTTGCAGTGTTTAAACCTACAGGTTTTGGAAAATTCGAAATTTATCAAAAAATAACGGAAGGCAAAGAACTGGATCCTCATGAAGTAGTTGAATGGAAACGTGTAAAAGAGCGCTATGATACCGTTGCAAAAGCTGCTTTTGATGCAGATATTCCATTGTTAATTGATGCTGAAGAAACGTGGATGCAAACAGCAGCTGATGATTTAATTGAAGAAATGATGGTAAAATACAATAAACAAAAAGTAATTGTATTTGGTACCTTACAATTATATCGTTGGGATCGATTGGATTATTTAAAAAAGCTACATGCAAGAGCTAAAGAACAGGGTTTTAAAATTGGTATGAAATTGGTGCGCGGAGCCTATATGGAAAAAGAACGTGAGCGTGCTGAAAAGTATGGTTATAAAGATCCAATTTGTGTAGATAAAAATGCAACAGATAATATGTTCAATGATGTGCAACAATATATGATTGAAAATATTGATGATATGGCTGTTTTTTCAGGAACTCACAATGAAGAAAGTTCCTATTTATTAATGGATTTAATTGAAAAATATCAATTAGAAAGAAATGATAAGCGAGTTTGGTTTGGACAACTATATGGAATGAGTGACCATATAAGTTATAATTCAGCTAAAGAAGGTTATAATGTGGCTAAATATTTGCCTTTTGGACCGGTTAGAGATGTAATGCCTTATTTGATTAGACGTGCGGAAGAAAATACTTCAGTAGCTGGACAAACGAATAGAGAGCTAGAATTATTAAAACGTGAACGTGAACGACGTAAGATTTAGATTACATATGCAATAAAAAAGAGCTCTTATTTAAGAGCTCTTTTTTATTGAAGTAATAATTGAAATACTATTCTTCTTTCTTTTTACCTGTTCTCATTAACATGATCAGGGCTACAATTAGTCCTAGAAATACTAAAAACATAAATGCAGAACCTATAACACCCCAGTTCCAGTTAAATAATGCGATACTATTTAATAAATTCATAACTAGATAATTTCGAACAAACATAAAAAGTTCAGCATTAATTTTTTATGATATCTATCATTCTTTAATTTTTTTCGAAATAAACAAAATAAAACAACTACTTTTGCCACCTGTTAAAAAATAATATATGCAATCTATAAGAAACATAGCAATTATAGCACACGTCGATCACGGTAAAACAACGTTAGTTGATAAAATTATTGACCAAGCTCACATTTTAGATGAACGTAAAGTACGTACTGATTTATTATTAGATAATAATGACTTGGAACGTGAAAGAGGAATTACTATACTTTCTAAAAATGTTTCTATCATTTATAAAGGTGTAAAAATTAATGTTATTGATACACCTGGTCACGCCGATTTTGGTGGAGAAGTAGAGCGTGTTTTAAAAATGGCCGATGGAGTTTTATTATTAGTGGATGCTTTTGAAGGTCCTATGCCACAAACTCGTTTTGTGTTAGGTAAAGCTTTAGAACTTGGTTTAACTCCAATTGTGGTTATTAACAAAGTTGATAAGCCAAACTGTACACCAGATTTGGTACATGATAAAGTATTCGATTTAATGTTTGCTTTAGATGCAACAGAAGAACAACTAAATTTTGAGTCAGTTTATGGTTCAGCCAAGCAAGGTTGGATGAGTTACGATTGGAAAGATGAAACGGATAATATTATTCCATTATTAGATTCTATTGTAAAAAATATTCCTGAAGCACCCTACCAAGAAGGAACGCCTCAAATGCAAATTACATCATTAGATTTTACATCTTTTGTTGGTCGTATTGCAATTGGACGTGTATTTAGAGGTGATTTAGAAGAAGGAAAAGATTATATGCTTTGTAAAGCGGATGGAAGCTTTAAAAAAGTAAGAATTAAAGAGTTACACACGTTTGAAGGCTTAGGAAAAGATAGAGCAGCTAAAGTTAGAAGTGGAGATATTTGCGCAATTACAGGAATTGAAGGATTTGATATTGGTGATACCATCGCAGATATAGAAAACCCTGAAGCATTGCCAAGATTAAAAGTAGATGAGCCTACTATGAGTATGTTATTCACAATTAATAATTCTCCATTTTATGGTAAGGAAGGTAAATATGTAACATCTCGTCATTTACGTGATAGATTGTATAAAGAAACTGAAAAGAATTTAGCACTTCGAATTGAAGATACCGATACTGAAGATAAATTTAATGTTTTTGGTAGAGGGATATTACATTTATCAGTTTTAATAGAAACCATGAGAAGGGAAGGGTATGAGCTTCAAGTTGGTCGTCCCCAAGTTCTTATTAAAGATATTGAAGGTGTGAAATCTGAACCTTATGAAACACTAGTTGTTAATGTTCCTGATGAATCTTCAAGTAAAGTGATCAATCTGGTTACTATGCGTAAGGGTGATTTGTTGGTAATGGAGCCAAAAGGTGATTTGCAACACTTAGAGTTTGATATTCCTTCAAGAGGATTAATTGGACTTCGTAATAAACTATTAACGGCGACTTCGGGTGAAGCTATCATAAATCATCGTTTAAGAGGGTTTGATGCTTTTAAAGGTGATTTGACCGATGTTGTCAATGGAGCGATCGTATCTTCTGAAGCAGGTAAGGCTACCGC
>NZ_JABDRI010000101.1 GCF_013041805.1 Lutibacter sp. | reverse complement strand
CAAAATCTATAGGTAGATCTAAATCTTTTTCGGTTAAACAACCTCCTGAAGGTCCTCCAGTTTGAGCTGCTTTAAATTTTTTATCATTCACTATTCCGCCACCAATATCATAAATAACCTCTCTTAAAGTTGTTCCCATAGGAACTTCAATAAGTCCAACATTGTTTATTTTTCCTGCTAGAGCAAAAACCTTAGTTCCTTTAGACTTTTCAGTTCCAATACTTGAAAACCATGCAGATCCTTTATTAATTATAGCTGGAATATTAGCCAGTGTTTCAACATTGTTTACGTTGGTTGGTTTTCCTAAATACCCCGAAACACTTGGAAATGGAGGTTTTAATGTTGGCTCTCCTCTCAACCCTTCCATAGAATGTATTAAAGCTGTTTCTTCACCACATACAAATGCTCCTGCTCCGTATTTTAATTCGATTTCAAAATTGAAATCTTTTCCAAAAATATTATGACCTAAAAGACCATATTCTTTGGCTTGATTTATTGCAATTTTCAATCGTTTTATCGCCAATGGGTATTCGGCTCTAATGTAAATTATCCCTTTTGTTGCTCCAATACTATATCCGCAAATAGCCATAGCTTCTAGAACAGAATGCGGGTCACCTTCAAGTACTGAACGATCCATAAATGCTCCAGGGTCACCTTCATCGGCATTACAAACTACATATTTTTGATCTGCAACACTATTACTTGTAATTTCCCATTTTAAACCGGTACTAAATCCTCCGCCACCTCTACCTCTTAATCCACTTTTTTTAATTTCTTGTACGGTTTCTTCAGGAGTAAGTTCTATTAAACATTTTGCAAGGGCATCGTATCCTTTTAATTCAATGTAATCCTCAATATTTTCTGGATCAATAAAACCACAATTACGTAAGGCAATTCTGTATTGTTTTTTAGCGGTTCCACTTATTTCATTTAAATCGTTATAAACCAATCGATCTACAATTCTATTGTTTAATAAATGTTCAATGATAATATCATCAATATCATCTTTTGAAACTGTAGAATACTCTACGTTGTCAGGATGAACAATTACATTTGGTCCCAAAGTGCATTTGTTAAAACAAACAGATAAAATAGCATTAATTTCGTTATCTAAACCGTATTCTTTTAGTTTATCATTTATATGTTGTACCAAATCAATATTTGAGGCACTTTGACATGAACTTCCGTTACAAACCAATAAACTCTTTTTATACTTATTACTCATTTTTATAATATTTTGAGTTTTATTTTACTACGTTGCTAATTCATAATTAATTGGAATAATCCCATCAACTAATTCGCCTTTTTTAATAAATTTTTCAATTATTTCATCGGCTTTTTTCACATCTACATAACCAAATACAATCGGTTTTTGGTTAGGTAATGTTATAGCTATAGTAGGTTCAGCGTAACAATAACCCATACAGCCAGTTTGTTTCACTTGTGCATTGATATTTCTTTTAGGCAATACTTCAATAAAAAAATCCATAATCTCTTTTGCTCCTGAAGCAATGCCGCAAGTAGCCATACCTATTTTGATTTGAATTTGTTTTGAATTACCATTTTCAATAAATAGTTTTTTGTTTCGCTCTTTTATAGAATTTCTAATTTTATTTAAATCTTCTACCGTTTTGACTATTCCCATAATCTTTATCTTTAGGTTTGATATTCTTTTATGAACTACTCAATTGTTTTTTATTTTTAAAAAAATGCTTAGAATCTCCCCATTCATTGTAACCAACTTCACTTCCAATCATGTTCATTCTTACATCAATACACGTATTACAGTCCGAAGCATTTTCATTTGTACACGGTTTGTCTTCATACAATTTATAGTTGTCTCGAAAACTTCCTGGTGTTATATTAGGCATTAATACATTTGCGCCAATTTTAATGGCTTTTTCTCTTCCAAAGTTGTCAATAGCTTGTAATGCTGTAGTTGCCGCTATGTTAATATCTTTCATTAGAATTCTTAAACAAGCAATCATATTATATGAAAGCGCTAGTCGTTTTTGTTTTGAAGCAAGCAAGTTTTTATCATTAAACAGCGGTGTATGTTGATGTTCTATGTACGGTCCCATTCCAACCATATCTACATTCATTGCTTTCATAAATAATAAATCATCGGCTAAATTCTCAATAGTTTGATTTGGCAAACCAATCATAACACCCGTTCCTAACTTAAATCCTGCCAGACGAATATTGTTTAATGCATCAATTCTATGCTGAAAGTTGTGCATTCTATTTTTTGGATGCAAATTTTTATATAGCTCACTATTTGAAGTTTCTATTCTAAGTAAATAACGATGAGCACCAGCATCAAACCATTCTTTATAAACCTCTAAAGTTTGCTCGCCTAATGAAATTGTAATCCCTAATTTTCCCTTACTTAATTTATTAATTTCATTTAACAGCGTTGTAATTTTAGAAATAAAAGGTTTGTCAGTTCGCTCTCCTGCTTGTAAAACAATACTTCCATAATTATTTTCTAAAGCGTATTGGGCACAATTTAAAACTTCACTATCTGAAATGGTATAACGTTTTTGTTGTGTATTTGATTTTCGAATACCACAGTACAAACAGTCTTTTACACAAACATTTGAGTATTCAATAAGACCTCTCAAATACACTTTATTTGTAGTAAATTTTTTAGTAATTTCTTTAGATTTTCTGTGTAACAAATCCCTGTTTTTACCTTCAGCATTTAGCATACAAACAAGGTCTTGTTTCGTTAAATTATCTTTATTTAGTATGTCTTTAAAATTACTCATGAATAACACTTTCATTTATCATAAAAGGTTCTATCGCCCTTTCTAAAATGCCATTCATATAGGCAATTGCGATTCCATAATTAGTTACGGCAATCTCTGCATCTAATGCAGGTTTTAATCTACTAATTAGTTGTTTTTTGGTAATCATACAACCTCCGCATTGAATCACTAAACTATAATCGGTTATCGGATTTTTTATTTCCGATAAACCTGCGGCTACATCAAATTCTAATTTCTTTCCACTAAAATTTCTAATCCAATTCGGTAGTTTAAATCTGCCAATATCTTCGCAGCTCACCTGATGTACACAAGATTCTAATATCAATATTTTATCACCGTCATTGAGCTTAGAGATTTTCTCAGCACCTTTAACATAATCTTCAAATGGACCTCGAATATGTGCAAAAAGAACACTAAAACCTGTAAGAGGAATGTTTCGAGGGATAATTTCACTAACATAATTAAAAGCTTGACTATCAGTAATAACAAGGTTAGGTTTAATATCGTTTTTACTAAAAAAAGCTTCCACTTCGGTTTCTTTTAATACAATATTTACCGCATTATTATCTAAAACATCTCTAATTGCCATAGCTTGTGGTAAAATCATCCTACCTTCTGGCGCTTCAGAGTCTACGGGTGTTATCAGCATTACAATATCATTTTTACCAATAATATTTCCTAATAGCGATGTTTTTTGATAGGCGTTTTGTGGTGTTGATATTTTTAGCAATTCTATGACTTCTGCAATATTTGAAGATTCTAAAACACTGCAAGTTTCTATGGGTGCTTTTGTGTGTTGCTTTATTTTGTTTAAGGTATTATTCGATAATTTTTCGACGTCTTCTTTATTATGAATGATTACATAGTCAACCTTATAATAATCGAATTTCTGAATTAATGTAAGTTCAAAAGAATCAAAAATATTATTAGAAATTAGAACAATTGCAAGATCAATATGTGCTATGGTTTCTTGTGTTTTTCGAATTCGTTTTTTACCTAATTCACCAGTATCATCAATTCCAGCAGTATCAACAAGTATTGCCGGTCCAATTCCAAAAATTTCAATCGATTTTTTAACAGGATCTGTTGTGGTTCCAGCAATGTCAGATATAATGGCTGTATCAGTTCCTGTTAAGGCATTTATAAATGAACTCTTTCCTACGTTTCTTCTTCCGTAGATTCCTATGTGTGGCTTGTTATCTTTTCCCTTATTCATATTAAAAAGTTGTATTCTAATTATTACTTTTTAAATTACCTTTTCAACTAATAAATCAAATCTCTTTTGCCTAATTTTACTTTTTCAATTTTGGCTATCAGTGATTTTTTTATTGTAGGGTTGTCAATTTTATCTATGTTTTTATAAATAACTCTCCAGCCTTTTTCAGCAGTTTCTTTATCGGCGTAATCAATAAGATATTCGGCTAAGGTTAAAATGGCGTTTGGAGTACAGAATTTTTTAATAAACCCAGGAACTGAAAATTCCATAAAATGTTCACCCGTTCTTCCAACTCTATAGCAGGCTGTGCAAAATGAAGGAATCATTTCTGATTCTAACAATTCATTGACGATTTCACTTAATGATCGTTCATCATTTAATTTAAATTGTTCTTTATTTAAGTTTTGTTTGCTGTTTAATGTTTTGGCATAACTTCCTAATTCTATTTTAGTTCCTCCATCTATTTGAGATACTCCATATTGAATTAATTCGCGTCTAAGAGCGGCTGGTTCACGAGCCGTAAGTATCATGCCCGTATAAGGAACCGCCAATCTTAATATGGCAATGAGCTTGGCGAAATCTTCATCAGAAACGGCATAACTCGTGTCTAAATCTAAACTTGCTGATTCGGTAATTCGTGGAAAAGAAATAGTATGCGGACCTACATTGTAACATGCTTCTAAATGATTTGTATGACGTACTAAAGCGAGCACTTCGTAACGCCAATCGTACAAGCCAAATAATACACCAATTCCCACGTCATCTAATCCAGCTTCTTGCGCTCTATCTAATGAGGTCAATCGATTTTCAAAATTTGCTTTTTTGCCTCCTAAATGATACTTTTTATAGGCTGTAGGATGGTAAGTTTCCTGAAAAATTTGGTAGGTTCCAATTCCAGCTTCTTTTACAGTTCTAAATCCTTCAATATCCATTGGAGCTGCATTTATATTTACTCTTCTTATTTCTCCATTTCCTTTTTTTACATTATAGGCAGTCTTAACTGTATTGGCAATGTATGTTGGAGAGTAATCGGTATGTTCCCCATAAACCAATACTAATCTTTTTTGACCATTTTCTTCTAATGCTTCAATTTCTGCAATAATTTCATTTTCATTTAACGTTTTACGTTCAGCATCAGCATTTGAAACTCTAAAACCACAGTACGAGCAATTATTCTGACATTCATTTCCAATATATAAAGGTGCAAATAGCACAATTCTATCACCATAAACTGTATTTTTTAAGGTTTTTGCACCTTCCTTTATGGTATCAATCGACTCTTTATCATTGGCATTTACCAACACAGCAACTTCCGATAAACTCAAACGTTGTTTGGATAACGATTTTGCAATTACCCTTTCTACATCCTCTTTAGTAGATGTTGTAGCATTAATAAAATTCCATATTTCCTGCTCATCAATAAATGGCTCCATTTTAACATCTGGTAATGTATATTTTTCAGGGCTAAACTTCATTTTTATAATTATTTAAAATATTACGATATTTATAATATTCACATCTAAATAGATAATTTATTTATGTATTTGATAATTATTACTGAAATAATTAATAATTACATTATAAATTATTATCTAAAGTTACAATTGTTACCGTCCTATTTTTATGATAAAAGTCATACTATGTACCGTTTTATATTTAGTTAACTAAATATTATTTAAAATTAAATATTCGGTAATTCGAAATCGTTTTAGGCTAAATAATTAGTGTAAATAATTCTAAATTATTGAAAACAACTTATTAATATTTGCTAAATAAAAGGGCTTATTTAGCTTAATGAAGTACTAAAAGGTAAGTAATGTGATGAATATGGAAACTGTTTAGGTGGAAATTAGTTGATTAGGAAGATTAAGCACCTTAGTTAGATTGTTGAAATCTACACTACTTTTTATATATTATTAATATGTATAAAAATAAAAAAAGGCTGTCTAATTAGACAGCCTTTTTTTATTGAGTATTTGTACAATCTTAGTTGTTGAGAATCCAAGATCCACCACTTTTTATAAGTTTCATATCTTCATTCCCTGTAGCCCCAGTATAAACAATATATGTAATCACATATTTTTGTCCTTCTTGAGCAGAAGGGTTTAAGTTATCTAAAACAAAATTAAAGCCTTCTACAAGCATATCGTCACTCCAATAATTTGAGCTTCCTTCACGTCTATCAAAGCTACCATAAGCAGCAACATTTGACGTAGGACCTGGGTAAGTAGCTCCTAAAGCATCTGTCATTGTTGTAATATCAGCACCAGTTAGTGTATATTTTATAGTATTATCTGGAACCCAAACATTTCCGTCGTGTCCAAATTTTACAGTTCCAGTTACCTCATTATTATATGCAGACCAATTAGCACCATCAAATATAAAATACTTAACATAGCTTTCTGTTACACCACCACCAACATATAATTTATACATAATAGCTTCAATGTCTCCAGCCGATTTGTCAGAATATTTAAATTTATCCTTTAAGAAAACTGGAATTTTAGCATCTGCTTCATCCTCGCTAGAAAAGTTAGGGTAACCTTCACCCATAGCTTCATACTCGTCTGAAGTAAAACCTTGAACAAAATTCCATTCACCATTTACAAATAAAAATCCATCATTTAATGTACTAACACTACCCGAGTAAAATTTGTACGTTAATGAAACTAATAATCTGTCCGCCGGAGATGGGTATAAATCATCTAATAATCTATAGACTTGATCCATATCGTCAAAGTTATTATACCTTGAAGTATCATCATAAGAGTCGTAGTCAGCAGTTGAAACTGTATAGATTTCTAAACTTCTTTCATCTCTCTTAGGAGCATATATTTGAAAAGATACGTTTGCTAATGAACCCTCACCCCAAACAGGATATTTATCTGCTAATAAATCTGGAATCATTGCTTTTGCATCTTCTTCCGAGTTAAAGGTTCCGTAACCTAAATCTAAAAAGTCGTAATCGTCATCAGACATGGCAAATTCAACTTCACCACTTATAACACTCTCTTGTGCATCTAATGCATCGTGAATATCTTCCATTGGATCACATGCTGTTGTAAAAACTAGCATTGATGCCATGAATAAATAAATAAGTTTTTTCATTGTTTATATTTTTTAATTAAAAATTAATTCTTGCACTAATATTGAAGGTTCTTCCGAATCCATACCATACTAATACTGTTTCATCAATAGACCCAGCACCATCTCTAGCATCTGCAATATATTGAGTATCAAATACGTTGTTCATTCTACCAATTAATGTGGTATCTAAGTCACCAATTTTAAAAGAGTGTCTTATACTCATATCAAATGTAGTATAATCTGGAGCTTCCCAAGCTTGTGGTCCTGCCGTAGATCTTGAAACAGGGTCATAACTAGCAAATAAATCTGCAAAGTAGTTAAAATCAACTGTAAAGTTTGTTTTATCTAATACTTCATAATCAAATCCTAAAGCAGCAGTTGTTTGAGCAGCATCAGATACTTTCAATCCATCAATTACTAAGTTAACTGTTTGAACTACATTTTGATCTTCATCTAAAATATTCACATTTTCGATGTTATTACTCCAAGCCCAATCACCTATAGAAAGCATACCATATGCAGAAAATTTGTCATTTGGTCTGTATGTAAAATCAACTTCTATACCTTGGTGAAGCGCATTAACACCTTGCAGATTGGCAAATCCTAAAGTACCATCAGGATTTTGAAAAGAACGAGATAACGTTCTATCTTTCCATTCAGTTCTGTAAATATTTACATTTGCAGCAAAACTTTCACCTCTAAATCCATATCCCAATTCTGCACTAAAAATCTTTTGGTTCTCAGCTTGATCATTAATTTCTTCGTTATTAAAATTTGGGAAAACCGCATCGAAACCTGGAGCTTTTTCAAAGTATCCAATATTTGCAAATACATTGTGTTGATCAGAAAGATTATAGTTAGCACCCCCTTTTATCATATAACCTGCAAAATTATATTTATCAGTTTCACGAAGTGGATCAGAATCTAAATATTGAAAGTAATCAACTCTTCTATAAGAAGTATTAGAATAAGCAGCTGATACAAAACCAGCAATATCTTCATTGTCATACTCTAACTGAGCAAATAAACCTTGCCATCCAACTTCACCATCATTATTGTAGGACATTTTATCTCCAACTTGTAATGCTTTATTCGGGTTGTTTACGTCACTAGTCCCTAAAGCATAGTCAGCTCCTAATAAATCGGTAACTTCTCTAAAGTGTTCTCCAACATAAGTTCTTAAATCTAAACCTGCTACAAATGATAAATTGTCGTTTAATTCTGTTTTGTAGGTAGACAACATACCAAACCAACTGTGGTCATTTCTTGAAGCTCTTAAATAAGCTGCAGCTCCTAAAGAACCATTTGCACGGTTGATGTCAACAATATTATCAATATCTATTGGTTGGTCATCACCACCAATTCTTTGTTGGAATAAACTAGCGTCACCAGCAGTACCTCCACCACCTCCTGAACCCCAAGAAGCGTAAAGAGCAGTTGATAAATCTGATTTTTCGTTAATTGTCCAGTAATGGTTTAAAGAAGTTTGTGATTTGTGGTAGAAGTTATCTTCAACATTCACAACGTTTCCGTCTCTTAATCCCCAGTCTGGGTTAAATTTTATACCACTTTCAGCATCTCTATAACGAGAAATAAGACTTTGATTTTGTCTTTGTCCGTGTCTTTGTGGTGCACCAAATGAAGTCAATGATAATTTATGGTCATCACCTAATTGTTTAGAAATGTTTACAAAATAGTTGTAACCTTCAAATTGAGTACCATCAATATATCCATCACCTTTAGTTTTGGATGCAGAAACTGTTGCAGCAAATCCATTATCTAATAAGCCTGTTGAAACAGTAGCTCCATATTTTTGGTAACCATCATTACCAACACTAGTGTTGATAGATCCACCTTTTTCAATATCAGTAGTTTTAGATAAGATGTTTACAGTACCACCAATTGCTGGTACAGCAACTTTAATAGCACCTAAACCTCTTTGAACCTGCATAGCACTTGTTACATCAGAAAGACCTGCCCAGTTACTCCAGTATACTCTACCGTTTTCCATGTCATTAACAGGTACACCGTTAATTAACACGGCTACATTTTCAGAGTTAAACCCTCTTAAATTTAATCTACCATCACCAAATCCACCACCTGACTTAGTAGCATATACACCTGGTGTAGATTTTAAAATTTCAGGAAATTCTTGAGATCCTAATTTATTTTCAATAACATCAGCTTTTACAGTTGAAACTGCAACAGGAGTTTTTCTATCTACAGCAAAAGATGTTGCAGTAATTACAATCTCATCTAAAGATTCTGCAGAAGGTTTTAAAGCAATAGTACCAAAATTTTTGTTACCATTAAATGTAAATGATTTTGTTTCATACCCTACAAATGAAACTAAAATAGTACCGTTAGTACTTGAAGTTTCAAATGTAAAATTCCCATCAAAATCAGTTGAGGCTCCTGCTTGGGTTCCTTGAAGAACTACAGTAGCACCAGGTAATGGTTGATTTGTTTCATCAACAACTTTACCAGTAAGTTTGGTTTGTGCAAAAATGACAGATGTTGAAATCAACATAACTACCACTAGCCAATTTTTAAAATTTCTCATTGTTTATTTTAATTTGAATTAAATGTTTGTGCAAAAATGCACCTTTTTATTGATTTATCTTTATTAACTTATTGTTAAGTTTTAACAAAAAATTAAGACTATTAAAAGTAATAAAAATCGCCCTTAAAACTGATTTACATTGGTTTAAATGTTAACAGTTTATTAACAGATGATTTTTTTAGAGTATGGTTGCTTTTTTTAAAGTTAAATTTTAGCTTTTTTTATACAACTTTTGTGCTAATTCCTTACCTAATTCAACTCCAAACTGGTCATAGCTATAGATATTCCATATAATTCCTTGAACAAATATTTTATGCTCATAAAATGAAATTAGACTACCTAATGTTTTAGGAGTTAGCTTTTTTATCAAAATAGAAGTGCTTGGTTTGTTCCCTTCAAAAATTTTATAAGGTAATAAAGTGGCAATTTCACTTATTTTACCTTGCGTTTTTAAATCTAAATGTACCTCTTCTTTTGTTTTTCCTTCGGCTAGTGCTTGTGTTTGTGCAAAAAAGTTCGCCATTAATTTATCGTGATGCTCTTTATTACCATATAAGGATTCTTTGTAGCCAATAAAATCTGCAGGAATTAATTTTGTTCCTTGGTGCAGTAATTGCATAAAAGCATGTTGGGAGTTTGTACCTGGGCTTCCCCAAATTACATTTCCAGTTTGATAGTTTACCGGCTCTCCATTTCTATCTACACTTTTACCATTACTTTCCATAATAGCCTGTTGCAAATAAGAAGGTAATTTATTTAAGTATTGAGTATATGGGAGAATAGCTTCTGTTTCAGCATTAAAAAAGTTAGTATACCAAATACCAATTAAACTTAAAATTACAGGTGCATTTTTTTCAAAAGGTGTGTTTTTAAAATGTTCATCCATTTCAAAAGCACCAATTAATAAATCTTTAAAATTAGTAAAACCTACAGCTAAACTAATTGAAAGCCCAACGGCACTCCATAAAGAAAAACGGCCGCCGACCCAGTCCCACATTGGGAAAATATTTTCAGAAGCAATTCCAAAGTTTTTAACCGTTTCTAAATTGGTTGAAACCGCAACAAAATGTTTAGCAACATCATTATTTGAAGCAGTTTGTAAAAACCATTTTTTAATTGTAGTTGCATTGGTAAGCGTTTCTTGTGTAGTAAATGTTTTTGATACAATTACAAAAAGCGTAGTTTCTGGATTTAAATTTTTAATTACTTCTTGAACATGGTCTCCATCAATATTTGATACAAAATGTACATTTAAACGATTTTTGTAATATTTTAAGGACTCTACAACCATATCTGGACCTAAATCTGAACCTCCAATTCCGATATTTACAACATCAGTTATTGATTTTCCAGTATATCCTTTCCAATCTCCTGAAACTACTTTATTAGTAAACCCTTCGATTTTTAAAAGGGCTTCTTTAATTTCAGGAACAATGTTTTGACCATCAACTAAAACTTCGTGGTTGGTTTGATTTCTTAAAGCAGTATGTAGAACGGCTCTTTTTTCAGTTTGATTAATTATTTCTCCTGAAAATTGAGCTTCAATAGCACTTTTTAAATCAACTTCTTGTGCTAATTCAAGAAGGTATTTAATGGTTTCTTCGGTTATTCTATTTTTTGAATAATCAAATTCAAAGTCGTTAAAGTTGATTGTAAATTTATTTTTTCGCTTACTATCATTTAAGAATAACGATTTTATATGGGTATTTTTAACTTCGTTGTAATGCGTTGTAAGTTGTTTCCAAGACTTTGTTTCAGTTGGATTTGTATTTTTCATGGTCATTGTAAAAATCTTAAGCGTTTAATTCTTCTTCTTGATTTGTTATTTCCTCATCTAATATTGGATATTCAATAGTATCTAATTCCATTTTTAAAGGAGAAATAAATTCAAAATATGCTGGTTTAACAGCTTCATTCATTGGTTTAGCCGCAGGTAATTTTTGTTTGTATGGGTCAACTTGCTTTCCGTTTTTCCAAAATCGATAGCATACATGAGGTCCAGCAGTATTTCCTGTCATTCCAATATATCCAATGACTTCACCTTGTTTTACCACATCACCAACCTTAACAGCTCTTTTACTCATATGTAAATACTGAGTACTGTAGGTTGCATTATGACGTATTTTAACATAATTACCATTCCCACCTTTGTATCGTGATTCTGTTACGGTTCCATTTGCAGTAGCCATAATTTCTGTTCCAATTGGAGCTGCATAGTCAGTACCTTTATGCGGTCTAACTTTATTTCCATAGTAGGCAATTTTTCTTCTCAAATTATACCTTGACGAAATTCTGCTAAATTTAACTGGCATTTTTAAAAATTGACGTCTTAAGTTAGTGGCTTCATCATCAAAATAATCTGGAATATTTAAGGTAGAGTCTGCTACATATTTAAAAGCATAAAATGGTCTTTCACCATGTTCAAAATAAGTAGCTTTTACTTCACCTATTCCAACAGGTACCGTATCATTTATATATAGTTGTTCGTAGATTATTTTAAACTTGTCATTTTCTTGAAGTTTTGAGAAGTCAATTGTCCAAGCATAAATATCATCAGCCATTTTCATCCATAAGTATGAACTTAATCCTTGCTCTTCAACAGCATCTGATAAATTACTTTTAATAATTCCAGCAGCAGTTTTAATTACTTTTTTAACAGGCTTTTTAGCATTGTATGCAGTAATTATAGAATCTTTAAAGTCTATTACAGTATACCTAACTTTTGAATGCTTATAAATAAACACTTGAGCTTGTTCAGTAGAATCTTTTTTTGCTAAGATGGTATAAGGGATTCCGCTTTTAATTTTTCTAACGTTAAAAGTGTCTTTTATTTTAGAAACAATTTCCAATACTTTAGGGTACTCTATATGGTTATGATCTAAAATTTCACTAAAATTTTGACCTGGCTTAATAGTATCATTTATAACTTTATAATCATTTAATATAAACCCATATTCTGTAACTATTTTGGGTGGTTCAGGAATTACTTCAATTGCTTTTTTTTCTTCTTTACAAGCAAATAATATGAGAATAACAAAAAGAGATACGAATTTTTTCAAAGGGTGTTTTTTCACGAATTAATAAAGTTCAAAAAATTAAAACGCAAAAATACAATTTAATTGTCAAAAATAATATTAAAAGGATGAGCTAAACCTTTAAAAGCATCTAAATCTGCTCTAAGAGAGCCAACAGCTAATGAAGCTTTAATACGAAGTGGAATTTTATTTTTATCATCGGTAATCCAAATGGTTACACTTTCTTTTTCTTTAAAAACTCTTCCAGCTTGCACCATTGGTCTAAATTTCAGCGTTTTTGTTTTTCCGAATTTAGTTTTTATAACTTCTCTTCCTAGAAAGTGAAGTTTAAAATTTGTGATTTCTTCATCAAAGAACATTTGTAATTCAATTTCATCTCCAACTGCTAAATCGTTTAATTTTTGGTTTCTTATATAATATAAGGTGGAAAGAATATCTTGTATTTCACTACTTATTGGATGCTTTTCAACGGTGTTATGTTTATAATCTTTTACAGTTGCTTCATTGGTTTCATAGTCAAATAAAATCTCTTTATCTTTGGTATAACCACCTTCATTTATTTTTCTAATAAAGCGACAAGGTTTTAATGTTTCCTTATCAATATAGGTTTGATAATCATCTTTTACTTTAAAAAAAAGACTTACCAATCCGGTAGATTTTCCAGTTCCAATAATATGAAAAGCATTTTTATTGTTGTCAGTTACTTCGTTAACTTCCATGGTTGAATATCCAGCATTTAGGAAATTACTATAACTCATTCTAAACTTTAACCATTCGCCTTTTTGGAAAGCATATTGCGTTGAGCTATCCTCGTTTTTTACAGATTGCCCAAAAGCTATTGCAGATATTGTTAATGCGAGTATGATAAGTTTTATTTTCATTTAGTAGTTTAATGCACTGTTATATTGGTTAAAAATACAATTATTAAGCCAAAAATAATAAAAGCCTAACAATATGAAGTTAAGCTTTTATTAAAATAATAAATATTTATTTAACTAAGTTATAACGTACCTCTTCTTTCCTGTTCAGCTTCAATACTTTCAAACAAGGCTTTAAAGTTCCCTTTTCCAAAGGATTGTGCTCCTTTTCTTTGGATAATTTCAAAAAATAGTGTGGGTCTATCTGTTACTGGTTTTGTAAATATTTGCAATAGATATCCTTCATCGTCTCTATCAACTAAAATCCCTAAATCTTTTAATTCAGCTAAATCCTCATCAATATCACCAACTCTATCTAAAACAGTATCATAATAAGAGCCTGGTACATATAAAAATTCAACTCCGCGCTCGGTCATAGCTTTTACTGTTTCTAATATATTGTTAGTGGCTACAGCAATATGTTGAATTCCAGCACCACTATAAAAATCTAAATACTCCTCAATTTGAGATTTTTTCAATCCGTCAGCGGGTTCGTTGATTGGAAATTTTACACGACCATTACCATTGGTCATTACTTTACTCATTAGAGCAGTATATTGGGTTGAAATATCTTTGTCATCAAACGTTATTAAGTTTGCAAAACCCATAACTTCATTATAAAATTTTGCCCAAACATTCATTTCATTCCAACCTACATTTCCAACCATATGATCTATATATCGCAAGCCCACATTTGAAGGGTTATGAGTTGATTCCCATTTTTGAAATTTTGGAAGAAAGACACCATTGTAATTTTTACGCTCAACAAAAATGTGAACAGTATCTCCATACGTATGAATTCCTGAACGAATAACTTCACCATTTTCATCACTTTCTTTTGTTGGCTTTAAATAAGATTTAGCACCACGTTTTGTGGTTTCTTCCCACGCTTTTGTAGCATCCCCCACCCAAAGAGCTACTACTTTTACACCATCGCCATGAGTTGAAATATGCTCAAAAATTTCGCTATTTTTTGAATTTGGCATTGGTGTAGTTAGCACCAAACGAATTTTGTCTTGCACTAAAACATAACTAGTTCTATCTGTAAGTCCAGTTTCTAAACCTGCGTATGCTAATGATTGAAACCCAAATGCTGTTTTATAATAATGTGCTGCTTGTTTGGCGTTACCAACATAAAGTTCTACGTAATCAGTTCCTAACAATGGTAAAAAGTCTTCGGCTTCAGGAAATATTTTTTCTAGTCCGTAATTAAAATTCTGTTTATTTTTTAAATCTGACATTTTTTTAGTTTTATGTTGTTATCCAAGATTTGTAATAATCATCTACTTGTAAATTTATAGCTTCTTCAGTAATCATAACTGGTTTAAAAGGATCGATCATAACGGCTAATTCTTCAGTGAATTTTTTTCCAACACTTCTTTCTATTGCCCCCGGATGCGGCCCATGTGGAATTCCACCTGGGTGGAGTGTTAGTTGACCTTTTTCTATATTGTTTCTACTCATAAAATCACCATCTACATAATAAAGAATCTCTTCAGAGTCAATGTTACTATGATGGTATGGAGCCGGAATAGATTTTGGGTGGTAATCATACATTCTTGGCACAAAAGAGCAAACTACAAACCCTGATGCTTCCCAAGTTTGATGAATTGGTGGAGGCATATGAATTCGACCCGTTATTGGTTCAAAATCATGGATTGAAAACGCATACGGATAATTAAAACCGTCCCAACCAACAACATCAAAAGGATGATTATTGTACATGTATTCCCATAAAACACCTTGTTTTTTTATTAAAACTCTAAAAGATCCTTTTTCATCATGTGTTTGCAAATTGCTCGGTAGTCTAAAATCCCGCTCACAAAAAGGAGAATGCTCTAATAGTTGTCCGAAATTGTTTCTATATTGTTTTGGTGTAACAATTGGGCTGAATGATTCTACATATAATAGTCTATTGTCTTCAGTATTAAAATCAATTTGATAAATGGTCCCTCGTGGAATGATTAAATAATCACCGTATTTAAACTCTATATTTCCATACATTGTTTTTAATGTACCTGAACCTACGTGAATGAAAATCATTTCGTCAGCGTCAGCGTTTTTGTAAAAATAAGAAGAAGAAAATTCTTTAGGAGCAGCCAAACCAATGTGCAAATCGTTATTTACAAATAGTGTTTTTCTGCTTTCTAAGTAATCAACTTCAGGTTTTAAAGAAAATCCTTTAAAACTTAACGCTTTCATATTCTTTTCAATGGCTATTTTAGGAGTCACACTTTTAAGTTGCTTAATTTCAGAAACAACAGTTGGCGGATTTAAGTGGTATAATAAAGAAGACATGCCAACAAAACCTGCTGTACCAAAAAGTTCTTCTTGGTATAATCCACCAGTTGGTTTTTCAAAAGTAGTATGACGTTTTGGTGGAATTTTACCTAATGAATAATATCTAGGCATATGTTATTTGTTTAGTTTGTGAATCCCCAAAAGGGAATATAAAAGTTTTTAGATTTTAGCTATTTATATAAAATAACTATAATAATATGTACTTACTAAAGTTACAAAATTATAAGATATAAAATTGAAAACCAGTATACAAGAAATTTCACTCAGGATTTCTCTTGATTAAGAATTTAATATGAAGTAATAATTCTGTCCAACCTGTTTTCATATTTCACAAATATAGAAATATTTTTTTGATCCTTGTTTTAAACAAAAAAGAGCGCTATTGCGCTCTTTTTAAAAAGTATATGTATCAAACTAAAATGAAATTCCACTAATCTCAATAACATTTTTAATTTGTGGTGCATGCCTTTTTATAGTAGCTTCAACTCCATTTTTTAAAGTCATTTGATTCACAGAACAACCCAAACAAGCACCTTCTAACTCAACTCTAACAGTATCTTCTGTAACATCAACTAATTTAATGTTACCACCATCAGCCTCTAAATAAGGTCTAATTTCTTGTAGCGCAATTTCTACAGTTGCTTTAAGTTCTTCCGTACTCATCGTTTATTATTTAGTACTACACCCACTCATAGTTGTAATTCTAACTATTTCAGTTGGAGGTAAATCTGTATTTCTTTTAACCAATTGGGAAAGTGTATTTTTTGTTATTTCAGAAAAAGCTTTTTCTAAAGGTGTATTATCTTGTAAAGCTACTGGGTGACCCACATCACCAGCTTCTCTAATACTTTGTACCAAAGGAACTTCACCTAAAAATTTAGTGTCAATATCTTCGGCTAAATTTTTAGCACCGTCTTTACCAAAAATGTAATATTTATTATTTGGTAATTCAGCAGGTGTGAAATAACTCATATTTTCAACAATACCTAAAACAGGTACATTAATGTTCTCTTGTTGGAACATGGCAACTCCTTTTTTAGCGTCAGCTAGTGCAATATTTTGAGGAGTACTTACAATTACAGCACCTGTAACTGCAACTGCTTGTACTATTGATAAATGAATATCACCAGTTCCTGGAGGTAAATCAATTAATAGAAAATCTAATTCTCCCCAATGAGAGTCAAAAATCATTTGATTTAATGCTTTAGAGGCAATAGCTCCACGCCAAATTACAGCTTGATTTGCATCAGTAAAAAACCCTAATGATAAGATTTTTACACCATAACTTTCAACAGGTTGCATTTTAGCACGACCATCAATTTCAACTGAAAGAGGTTTTGCATCAGCAACATCAAACATTAAATGAATAGAAGGCCCATAAACATCAGCATCTAAAATACCAACTTTGAACCCCATTTTTTGTAAAGAAACTGCAAGGTTTGCTGTAATAGTAGATTTTCCAACTCCACCTTTACCAGAAGCAACAGCGATAATATTTTTAATTCCAGGAATTGAGTTTTCTTTAGCTTCAACTTCTTTTACAGGAACAACTGCTGAAACATTTACCTTTACATCAATTTTTTGATCAATTTGCTCATGAATAGCTTTCATGATTTCTATTTCGATTTTCTTTTTTGCCTGTAATGTAGGATTACTAATGGTAACATCTACGACTACCTCTTTATCGAAAACTACAATATTTTTTACCGATCCGCTTTCAATTAAACTTTTACCTTCACCTGGTGCAGTAATAGTTTCAAGTACTTTTGTTATATCTTTTTTACTAAATGCCATAATTGTTTATCTAAAATCATTCTAAACAACAAATATACAGAGTTCAATCGGATATAAAAAAAAACCTATTAAAAAGAAATGTAGAGGGTGTTACAAAGCGGAGAATATTATTTTTTGTTCAATTCAATATATGGATCCCAAAAGTGTTCTTTAAAATTTTGGACTTGATTTTCTTTGATGGTAATCCCTTCGTTTTCTAATAATTGTTGCATTAAATTAGTACCATCAAAATGAAGTTTTCCTGTTAATAGCCCATTTCTATTTACAACTCTGTGTGCGGGAATATCCTGATTAGAATGTGAAGCATTCATAGCCCAGCCAACCATTCGAGCAGATCTAGCAGTTCCTAAATATTTCGCTATGGCACCATAACTAGTTACTCTTCCGAAGGGAATTAATTTAGCAACTTCATAAACTTTTTCAAAAAAGTTTTCTGACTGTTTCATTCAATAAAAATAATGATTTAATATCGAATTTTAAATTTAATATAAGTAATAGGTTTTCCTTTTTCTAAATATTGACTTTCATAAAAGGTTTGTGTTGAGGTAACTTCAACTGGGGCATGCGGATTTTTATAAATATTGTGATGTGCATATATAATTTCATGACCTTCTCCGTGTAATAAGCCTAAAGTATAACCGTGCATAAATTCACTGTCAGTTTTTAAATTTACGAAGCCTTCAGATTTAAGAATATAATGGTATTTTTTTAAAAAGTCAGTATTTGTTAGTCGATGTTTTGTACGGGTATATTTTATTTGAGGATCGGGAAAAGTAATCCAAATTTCAGATACTTCATTTTTACTAAAAAGTAAATCGATGAGCTCTATTTGAGTTCTTATAAAAGCAACATTAGTCAAATTTTCTTCTAAAGCTGTTTTGGCACCACGCCAAAAACGAGCTCCTTTTAAGTCAATACCAATATAATTTATAGTTGAATTTTTTCTTGCTAAATCAATGGTATATTCCCCTTTTCCACAACCTAATTCCAATACAATAGGATTGTTGTTATTAAAATGATTGTGCCAATTTCCTTTTAATTGTGAGCCTTTTAGTAGCTCCTCTCGTGCAGGTTGAATTACATTAGAGAATGTTTCGTTTTCACGAAATCTTTTAAGTTTATTCTTACTCCCCACAGATTTTGAGTTTTAAAAAAGAATTGAAAATGAAATTAAAATGGGAAACTACTCGTTTCCAGCTTTCTTATATTTTTTTAATTCTCCTAGCCAGTAAAAGAAAGCCACAAAAGTAATAGCAATAAATATCCAACTTATGGTGCTTTGTAACCACCAATTGTCCATTGACCTTAAAGCATGGTAAGGTTGAAATAAAACGTTTGTAAAAAAATCACCTATTGCTTTAAAAATATTGTTTGCAATCATATCTTATTTATATTTACAGGCAAAAGTATAAAATATAGTAATGATTGCAAATTTTTTTAATAATTCAAAGCCAATTAAAATTTTTAGTATAACTATTTTACTTTTTTTCATGTATATGGTTGCAATTTTTAATAGGCAACCAGAAGTTTTTTCAATAGCTTTTATTTTTAAAAATTTAGCTCTTTTTTTTCTCTATAATTTATATTTTATTATTTTAAAATTTATAATTGAAAAAAATAAATTGACAAAAGATAATACTTTTGCGTTGTTTATTGCTGTAACTGTTTTAGGAATTTTTCCTGAAGTTTTTTTCTCTTATAGCATACTTTTTTCTAATATACTATTACTATTAAGTTTTAGAAAAATTTATAGCTTACGAAGTGGTATTAATACAAAATTAAAACTTTTTGACGCTTCCTTTTGGATTGGTATTTCTACAATTATCTATTTTTGGAGTATCCTTTATTTACTTTTAATTTTTATTGCAATTGTAATTTATAATAAATTAAATTATAAAAATTTGTTCATTCCTTTAATTGGATTTACAACTCCTATTTTTATTTATTTCTCATATAGTTTTTATTTTGATAATCTTGAGATATTCTATAATAGCTTTGATTATAGCGTAAATTTTAGTTTTTTAATATATAATTCTTTTAAATTTTTAATACCTATTACATTTTTAATTACAATTTTATTATGGGCTATAGCTATAGCAACACCAAAAATTATTTTGGTGAGTAATTATTTAAAGTTTTCTTGGATTTTATTATTAAATCATTTAATAATAACGGTACTTGTTATTATAATGGCACCAATTAAAAATGGAACAGAATTTTTTTATTTGATATTCCCTTTAGCAATACTTGTCACTAATTTTTTGCAAAAAACCAAATCTAAAACATTTAAAAATTTAATTCTATACTTGTTTTTGATGCTAGCTGTTATTGTTAATTTTTTATAATTTTTCACCAAAAGCTAAATCACCAGCATCTCCTAACCCAGGAACAATATATCCTTTGTCGTTCAGTTTATTATCTACGGTAGCAATCCATAGTTTTGTGCTACTCGGAAATTGTTTTTCAAGTAATTTAATGCCTTCATTTGATCCAATTACACAGGCTAAAATAATTTCTTTTGGAGTTCCATGCTTTTTCAAACCTTCATAAACGCTTACAATTGATTGACCAGTTGCTAACATAGGGTCAGCTAAAATTAATGTTTTACCATCTAAATTAGGTGAAGCAAAATATTCAACTTTAATTTCAAATTCAGTTTCGTTTATATGGTTTCTATAGGCTGAAATAAATGCATTTTCTGCATCATCAAAATAATTTAAAAGTCCATTATGTAATGGCAAGCCCGCTCTTAAAATAGAACATAAAACAATATCACTTTTTGGAATTGATACTATTTTAGTTCCCAAAGGTGTAGTCACTACCTTATTTTCATAAACTAAAGATTGACTTATTTCGTACGCTAAAATTTCACCAATACGTTCTATATTTTTTCTAAAGCGCATGCTATCTTTTTGGATAGTTACATCTCTAATTTCAGCAATAAATTTATTTAATATAGAATTTTTAGCATCTAAAGTTTTAACAATCATATTTAATTATTTTATACAAAAATAGCACATTAATATCATAAATTCAGTTAGATATTCAGGTTAATTTTTGTATCTTTAATTTCTAATTTAAAAATATAAAATTAAGTATTATGGGATTATTTTCGTTTATTAAGAATGCAGGAGCAAAAGTTTTTGGAATTGGAAAAACTACTGAAGAAGAATCTGCTGAAGCAGCTAGAGAAAAAGCAAGTAAATTAACAAATGCTGTTGAAACTTTAGGATTTAAAGTTTTAGATTTGAACATTGAAGTCAGTGGAGATAGTGCAACTGTTTGGGGGCAAGCAAATTCACAAGAAACACGTGAAAAAGTTGTATTAGTAATTGGAAACACTGCAGGAATAGCGTCAGTAGATGATAGAATGACTGTTGAAATTCAAGAGCCAGAAGCTCAATTTCATACTGTTGTAAAAGGAGATTATTTAAGTAAAATTGCAAAAAAATACTATGGAAATGCGATGAAATATCCTGTGATTTTTGAAGCAAATAAACCAATGTTGACAGATCCTGATAAAATTTATCCAGGTCAAGTGCTAAGAATTCCAGCATTGAAAGATTAAAGTAGTTAAGACTGTAAAAAAAGGCTTGCAATACGCAAGTCTTTTTTATCAAATAGATTCTAATACTTTTTCCACAACAAACTTTGGAGAAATACTTCGCATTACATCATTATATCCGTCACAAACTTTATTACCATAAATAGAACAAGGAATATTTGGATAGGTCACTAAATCTGGTAAAATTGCATTTTTAAAGGGTTGGTTAAACGGTGCAAACCCTGTGTAAGGATGTGTTATTCCCCAAAGGGTTAAGGTGTTAATACCAAACATTGCTGCAAAATGAGCATTTCCAGAATCCATACTAAGCATAACATCTAAATTAGAAATTAAGTTTAATTCTTCGGTTAGCTTTATTTTACCAGCAACATTAATTGTATTGATATATTTATTGGCTATTTTTTCTAAAATTTTGACTTCTTTAGTACCACCACCAAACAAAAATATTGATATATCTTTTTCTTTTGATAATTCTGAAATTACTTTTTCCATTAAATCTAACGGGTACATTTTTGAGCTATATTGAGCAAAAGGAGCAATACCTATCCATTTCTTTTTTTTAACATTTGTAATAGCTACAACACTTTTTGATAGTTCAGATTTTGAAGGAAACTCTGGTTTAGAAATATCTAATTTAAAATTCAAACTTCTAAAAACATCAGCATAGCGTTCATGAGTAGTTCTTAATTGTTTTAAAACTTTGTTTTTGGTGCTTGTTAATGCTTTTTTTTCTTTTCGCCCTTTATCAATAGTGGCAACTTTTATAAATGAGAGTTTAAAAAATGTGCATAAAATTTTAGATCGTAGCACATTATGCAAGTCTGCAACGGCGCTAATATTCAAACCTCTTAATTCTTTAAAAAGTTTGAATATTCCAAAAACCCCTTTGTGTTTTCCGTTAACATCAGCAGTATAAAAAGTAACATTTTTTAAATCAGAAAAAAGTGGTTTTAAAAAACCTTTTGATAAAACTGTTATTTTTGTGGATGGGTGCTGTTTTATAAAAGCTCTAAGCACGGGGACTGTCATGGCAACATCTCCCATTGCGGATAATCTAATCACTAAAAGGTGTTTTTCTTTGCTCAAAATATAGATTTAAGAAATGTAAAAGTACTATATTAAATACTATTTATAAAATCCGTAAATTTGCTAAAATTTTAGAATTAGATGATACAATCAATGACCGGATACGGTAAAACCGTTATACAGCTTCCTACTAAAAAAATTACGATTGAGCTGAAATCGTTAAACAGTAAAAACTTAGATGTAAATGTTAGAATTCCTAATTATTATAAAGAAAAAGAGTTAAATATTAGAAAAAAACTTGCATCATCATTAGTAAGAGGTAAAATTGATTTTTCAATTTATATTGAAAATAACGGAGGTGAAGTTTCATCAAAAATTAATCAGAATGCGGTTAAAGAATACATGAAACAGTTGAAAGAAATTGTTGATTCTGATGAAATAGAATTGCTAAAAATGGCGGTTCGTTTGCCAGATGCTTTAAAAACTGAAAGAGAGGAACTAGATGAACAAGAGTGGTTGCAAATTGAAAAAGGAATAATTCAGGCTATAGATAAAATTATTTTGTACAGAACGGATGAAGGAAAATCGTTGCATACTGATTTTGTGTTGCGTATTTCAAATATAGAATTGTTACTTGATAAAGTAATTGAAGTTGATCCAAAACGAATTACACATGTTGAAGATAAAATTAAAAAAGCAATTGATGAATTAGCTGCAAAGATTGATGAAAGTAGATTTGAACAAGAGCTAATTTATTACATTGAAAAATTAGACATTACAGAAGAAAAAGTTCGTTTAAAAAATCATTTAGATTATTTCACAAAAGAATTAAACGAGACAACTTCTAATGGTAAAAAACTAGGGTTTATTACGCAAGAAATGGGAAGAGAAATTAATACTATTGGTTCTAAATCTAACTTTGCAGATATGCAAAAATTAGTAGTTCAAATGAAAGATGAACTAGAAAAAATTAAAGAACAAAATTTGAACGTATTATAGCAACGTATGTCAGCAAAAAAGAAAGGGAAATTAATTGTTTTTTCGGCCCCTTCTGGTTCAGGAAAAACAACAATTGTACATCATTTATTACAACAGCCTGAATTAAATTTAGATTTTTCTATTTCTGCAACTTCTCGTGATAAAAGAGGTACAGAAGTTCATGGAGAAGATTATTATTTTATGTCGTTAAGAGATTTTAAAAAACATATAAATAATCAAGATTTTATTGAATGGGAAGAAGTATACACCAATAACTTTTATGGAACTTTAAAAAAAGAAGTAGAACGTATTTGGGAATTAGGTAAACATGTAATTTTTGATATTGATGTAGTTGGAGGCTTAAGTATAAAAAGTCAGTTTCCAACAAAAACTTTGGCTGTTTTTGTTCAACCTCCATCAATTGAAGAGATGGAGCGCCGACTTAGAAATAGACAAACAGACAGTGAAGAAAAAATAAAAGAACGCGTTGCAAAAGCTGAAAAAGAATTGAAATATGCAGATGATTTTGATGTTATTTTAGTTAATAATGATTTAGATACAGCAAAAAATAATGCATATGAATTAGTTAAAAACTTTATAAACTAAATGAAAGTAGGGTTATTTTTTGGTACTTTTAATCCAATTCATATTGGTCATATGATTATTGCAAATTATATAGTTGAATTTTCTGATTTAGATGAGGTTTGGTTTGTAATAACGCCTCAAAGTCCTTTTAAACAAAAAATGTCTATGCTCAGCAACCATCATAGATTATCAATTGCAAATATCGCTGTTGAAAATTATCCGAAACTAAAAACATCTGACATAGAATTTAATCTTCCTCAACCCAATTATACTATAAATACGTTGGCATATATTGAGGAGAAATATCCCGAAAAACAATTTTGTTTAATTATGGGTGAAGATAATTTAAAAGGTTTTCACAAATGGAAAAACTATCAAACCATTCTTCAAAATTATGAGTTGTATGTGTATCCAAGAATTTCTAAAGAGCAAACTGAAAGCAGGTTTTCAAATCATAAAAAAGTACATAAAGTGAACGCACCTATAGTGCAAATTTCTTCAACCTTTATAAGGAAAGCAATTTATGAGAAGAAAGATATAAGTACTATGTTACCTGCTAGTGTTTGGAATTATATAGACGAAATGAACTTTTATAAAAGTTAAAATTGGCTTATTTTTAACATGGGTACTTAAGTTATTTGAAATGATTTAAATAAAAATTCGTTGTATATTTGTTTCATTCATAATTATGGCTAACAAACCTCAAAATAAAGGAAAATTCAGAAAAAAGTTAATTCATAAATATCGTTTAGTAGTTTTAAACGAGGATACTTTTGAAGAAAAATTATCCTTTAAATTAACCAGATTAAACGTATTTATTTTAGGAAGTGTTTTTTCTATATTTTTAATTGTTGGAACCATTTTTTTAATTGCTTTTACCCCTTTAAGAGAATATATTCCAGGTTATTCCTCAACTAAATTAAAAAAAGATGCCACAAAATTGGTTTACAAAGCTGATTCTTTAGAACAGGTTTTAGAGGTAAATAATTTATATATTCAAAGGGTAAGAGCTTTATTAACAGGTGAAATCTCTGAAGATCATTTTGATAAGGATTCAATTTTACAAGCTATTCAGTATGACAAAGATACAATGAGCTTAGAGCCCTCGCAATTAGATTTAGAGTTTCGACAAGAAATCGAACTAGCTGATAGGTATAGCATTTTTGAACAAGCGACAAAAGATGTTGATATTGTTTTTTTTGCACCTGTTGTAGGAACGTTAAGTGATGGGTATAATTTGGAAACCAAACATTTCGCAGTTGATATTGCTGTAGAAATGGGAACTCCTGTAAAATCTGTTGCTGATGGAACTGTAATTTTTGCTGAGTGGACGGCAAACACAGGGAATGTTATTATTGTAAAACATGCAGGCGGGTTTATATCTATTTACAAACACAATTCAACATTGCATAAGCGTCAAGGAGATTTAGTAAAATCTGGAGAGGTAATAGCTTCGGCAGGGAACTCTGGTGAATATAGCACAGGTCCTCATTTGCACTTCGAGTTATGGAATGAAGGTTATCCAGTTGACCCAACTAATTATATCGATTTTGAATAAAATATGAGTATTAAATCAATTTTAGCAAAACCATTTGCAAAATATATTGCAGGAAAATTTTACAAGCAGAGTAAAAATGCAGTAAAAGTTCAACAAACTATTTTTAAACAATTAATTTCAGAAGCTGAACATACAGCTTTTGGAAAAGACCATAACTTTGAAAAAATTAATTCGTACTCCGATTTTAAAAATCAAGTTCCAATTCGAGATTATGAAGCGCTTAAGCCATATGTTGAGAAAGTTGTAGACGGGAAACCTGATATATTATGGAAAGGCAAACCCTTGTATTTTGCGAAAACATCGGGTACAACTTCTGGTGCAAAATACATTCCACTTACAAAAGAATCTATGCCAATGCATATTAGCGCGGCTAGAAATTCATTATTACTGTATATTGCTGAAACTAGCAAAACCGATTTTGTAAACGGAAAAATGATTTTTTTACAAGGAAGTCCAGAGCTAGGTGAAAAAAATGGTATAAAAACAGGTCGTCTTTCGGGTATTTCTGCACATTTTATTCCTAATTATTTGTTAAAAAATCGCTTGCCAAGTTGGGAAACAAACTGCATTGAAGATTGGGAAACTAAAGTTGACGCTATTGTTAGTGAAACAATCAATGAAAATATGACACTAATAAGTGGAATTCCTTCTTGGGTTCAAATGTATTTTGAAAAAATTATAGAAAGAACAGGAAAAAAAGTTGGAGAAGTTTTCCCAAACTTTAATTTGTTTGTTTATGGAGGTGTAAATTTTGAGCCCTATAGAAACAAGTTTGATGATTTAATTGGAAGAAAAGTAGATACAATTGAATTGTATCCAGCTTCCGAAGGTTTTATTGCATACCAAGATTCACAAGCAGAAAAGGGAATGATGTTGTTGGTTGATAATGGAATGTTTTATGAATTTATTCCTTCTGAAGAATTCTTTAGTGAAAATCCAAAAAGACTTTCTTTAGCTGATGTTAAAGTAGGTGTAAATTATGTGCTTATTTTAAATACAAATGCGGGTCTATGGGGTTATAATATTGGAGATACTGTAGAATTTGTTTCTGTAAATCCGCCTAGAATTATTGTAACAGGTAGAATAAAACACTTTATTTCAGCTTTTGGAGAACATGTTATTGGTAAAGAAGTTGAACACGCAATGCAGGAGAATACAGTGAATACTGCAATTGGTATTTCTGAATTTACAGTAGCACCTCAAATTACTCCTACAGAAGGGTTGCCATACCATGAATGGCTTATTGAATTTGAAAATATACCAGAAAATTTGGAAGAATTTGCAACTCATCTTGATGCTTCCATGCAACAACAAAACATGTACTACTTAGATTTAATTGCAGGAAAAATATTGCAGCCGCTAAAAATTACAGTAATTGAAAAAGGCGGTTTTAATGCATATATGAAATCTGTTGGAAAATTAGGTGGGCAAAACAAAGTTCCAAGACTTGCTAACGATAGAAAAATTGCGAATGAACTTTCAAAATTTAAAGTAAAATGAAAGTAGTATCAGTAAATATTGGAGAAAAAAAAGCCATTGATTATAAGGGTAGAATAGTTGAAACAGGCATTTTTAAATTTCCAGTGGATGAACTTTTATTAGGAGAGGAAGATGTAGTTAATGATGCTGTAGTTGATAGAAAATATCATGGAGGAATAGATCAAGCAGTCTATGCATATTCTGAATATCATTATGAGTATTGGAAAAAATTATATCCAAACTTAGATTGGAGATTTGGAATGTTTGGTGAAAATTTAACCATTTCAAATCTTGAAGAAACAAATATAAAAGTAGGAAATACCTATAAATTGGGTGAAGCTATTATACAAGTTTCTAAGTCTAGACAACCTTGTATGAAATTAGGTTTAGTTTTTGGGACCCAAAAAGTGGTAAAACAATTTTGGAATTCAACAAAATGTGGGGTTTACTTTAAGGTGCTTCAAAGAGGAAAAGTAAAAGCATGTGATGAGCTTATCTTAATTAAAGAAAACAAAAACTCACCAACGATTGCAGAGGTTTACGAAACTAAAAAAGAGAAATAAAAAAAGGCTTGCAGATGCAAGCCTTTTAGTTTACTGAATAAAGTTTGGTTTACTTTTTAGATAATAAATCTCTAATTTCAGTTAATAAATCTTCTTGAGAAGGACCTTTTGGAGCTTCAGGAGCTGGCTCTTCTTTCTTTTTGGTTTTATTTATTCCTTTAATTACCATAAACATTACAAATGCAACAATAACAAAGTCAATAATATTAGTAATAAAATCACCATAAAGTACAGCAACCTCACCAACAACTTTACCTGCTTCATCGGCTACACCATCTTTTACTACGTACTTTAAATCTTTGAAGTCTGAATTGAAAATTAGACCAACTAGCGGAGATACTATTCCTCCTGTAAATGAAGTAACTACAGCTTTAAATGCAGCACCCATTACAAAACCAACTGCAATGTCAACAAGGTTTCCCTTCATTGCAAAATCTTTAAATTCTTTTAACATTCCCATTTTAAGTTCTTTTAATTGATTAATACAAAAGCGAAGATAACAAAAAAATAGATAATATTAACATTATTTTAACACTCTTCCAACTCGTTGTGAAATAGCCGTTAATAATTCATAAGGAATTGTATGTATGGCTTTTGCCAGAGATTCTATATGTTGTTGGTTTTTGTAAACTAGAACTTCATCGCCTTCATTACAATTAATTTCAGTAATATTAACCATAATCATATCCATACAAACATTTCCAACAATATAAGCTTTTTGATTGTTGATATACACGTAGCCAACTCCATTGCTAAGTTGTCTAGAAATACCATCGGCATGCCCAATAGGAATAGTTGCTGTTTTTACGGTCGAAGTAGCTTTATAAGCACGATTGTATCCTACAGTTTCACCTTTTTTAATGGTATGAATTTGAGAAATAATTGATTTTAAAACTACTACATTTTTTAATTTAGAAGTTTCATTTTTACTATTTCCAAAACCATACAAACCAATACCTAAGCGAACCATATCAAATTGCGCTTCAGAAGCATAATTAATTATTCCTGAAGTGTTTAACATATGTTTAAAAGGAGTTGATGGTATTTGATTTATTAATATTGAAGATACCTTTTTAAAAGTAGTTATTTGTTGTAAGGTAAATTCTCGTTCATTTAAATCTTCACTGGCAGCAATATGTGAAAAAACAGAAGTTATGGTAACCTCTTTTTGAGGTTTTATTAAAGAAACTATTTCAGAAATATTTTTTTCGGTAAATCCTAATCTGTTTAAACCTGTATTAAATTTTATATGAATAGGATAATTTTGAACCTTCAATTCTTTGGAAATTTCAATAAAAGCCTTTAAAATATTGATTGAATATATATTTGGTTCTAAGCAAAAATCAATTATTTTTTTAAGGTTATTTTTTTGAGGATGTAGTACTAAAATTGGAGTTTCAATCCCTGCATTTCTAAGAGCTATTCCTTCATTGGCATATGCAACAGCAAAATAGTCAACTTTTTGTTCTAAGTGTTTGGCAATTTCAATAGCACTAGTTCCATACCCAAACGCCTTAATAACAACTAAAATTTTTGTAGTACTATGAAGTTTAGATTTAAAATAATTGAAATTAAAATCAATGGCATTTAAATGTAAATCAAGTGTAGTAACATGATTATTTTTCATCTGTATTTTGGTCAACTTTTTTTTGTTGCGTTTCTTCTTTTATGGCTTTATAATATGCTGCACGGCTCAAAGGTTCATATTCTTGAGTTTCACCAAGTAATACCAATTCATCACCCGCAGCAGTTCTATGGCTATAGTGTGCCAAATTACCAGTTCTTGTACAAACAGCATGCACTTTTGTCACATATTCAGCAGTTGCCATTAGCGCGGGCATAGGCCCAAAAGGATTACCTTTAAAGTCCATATCTAACCCTGCAACAATAACTCGTATTCCACGATTCGCAAGTTCATTACAGACAGCAACAATACCATCATCAAAAAATTGTGCTTCATCAATTCCAACAACATCCACTCCTGCAGCTAAGATTAGAATATTAGAAGAAGACGGCACGGGCGTAGATCTAATTTCATTTGAATCATGTGAAACTACCATTTCTTCATCATATCGAGTATCAATAGCAGGCTTAAAGATCTCAATTTTTTGTTTGGCAAACTGTGCACGTTTTAATCTACGAATTAGCTCTTCTGTTTTGCCAGAAAACATGGATCCGCAAACAACTTCAATCCATCCAAATTGTTCGTTATGATTTACTGTATTTTCAAGAAACATTTTGTAATTTCACGCTTGAAAGGTTATCGTATTTTTTTATGTTATCTAAATGCACTAAAAAATAGTAGTACATTCGTTTTGATTTCATACAAATTTATTAAAAAATATACATCAAAAATCATTTAATAGTTCAACTTATGCACAAAAAATTAAAAGCCCAATTAGTAAGTCTGGCGCACAGTATTTTAGAAATGAAAAATAGTGATGATATTGTTGAATTACACAATAAATCACAAGAATTGTATGAAAAATTAACCGTTTTAAAGTTTGTTGATTCAAATATGAACAATGTTGCTGAAAATGAAGTTTTTTCAAAAGAAATTGTTGGTAAAATTGAACCAATTAAGGAGAGTATAGAAAAAGATATCACGGCAATCTCTTTTCCTTCTTCGGACGAAATGAGTCCAAAAAAAGTTATTTCTCAAGAGCAGGTTGAAGAAATTTTTGGAATTGAAGATACCTTATCGAAAAATGATGAACACGATATTCCTTCTATTCAAAGCACGTTAGAAGAAGAATTAAAAGATGCCATTTCTTCTGATGTTGCTACGGAGCTTTTTGAAAGAGTAACAAAAGAAAATCCAGTAGTTGAAGAAATTCCAGAGAGCTATAAAAAATCGTTAAATGATACGTTGTTTAAAAATAATTTACAAGTAGAATTAAATGATAGAATAGCATTTGTAAAACACTTATTTGAAGGTGATCAAGGCGATTTTAACCGAGTATTGTCACAGTTAAACACTTTTAAAAGTGAAAATGAAGCAAAAACTTTTATTAAAAAAATGGTAAAACCAGATTATGATTGGAGCACTAAACAGGAGTATGAAGAGCGTTTAATAAGTTTAATTGAGCGAAAATTTTTGTAGAATTTATGAAGTACCTTTTGCTAGAGAAAGAACTTAAAAAAAGAGTAGAATTTGAATATTTTTGGGGAAGAAAACAAGCAGATGATTTTGACAAACAAACTAATTTTATTTACAAAATAAATTCATTTGAGACTGTTTTGTTAGAAATTGAAACTAAATTTAAAGACAATTCTAAATACAATGATTTAAAAAACTATGCACTAAATCGCTGGTTCAATTTCTGGTCTGCGACTGCTGTAGAATATTTCTTTTGTGAACATGAAATTGTAAAACCTTATCCTAATTTAAAAGATAAATTCACTGATTTTTTTATTGATGAAATACCATTTGACCATAAAACAACTGTTTTTCCAAAAGGTTTTAATAAATCTGTTCCTTATGCGATTGAACATAAGAATGAACTTATAGAGTGGTTGTATCAAAATCAAAGTCAGCAGCAGCGAAAACACTTTAGTAATAGAATTTTTATTGTATTGGTTAATTATGAGGATGAAAATAAACATTGGAAATTAAAATCGGAGCTTAGTTGGTTACAACAAATAATATCAACTTATTTATGTAAATTTGATATTTCTAATTTATATAGTTTTACACATAAAAATAACATTGTAAAAGCAGATGTAATTTGGGCAATTAAATAAAGTTACGTGAATTATATAGGCTCTAAACATAAACTTTCTTCATTTTTAAAAAAATCCATAGTTGATGCTGTTGATAAAGACTTAACAAATCTTGTTTTTTGTGATTTATTTGCAGGAACAGGCATTGTTGGAAGAACATTCAAACCTTTTGTAAAGCAAATTATTGCGAATGATGTAGAGCACTATAGTTATGTTTTAAACAGAAATTATATTGGAAATCATAAAGCTTTAAATGTTGAAAATAGAATTGATTTTCTAAATAATTTGGAAGGTATCAAAGGTTTTATATTTCATAATTATAGCGAAAACGGAAATAGTAAAAGATTGTATTTTTCGTCTTCTAATGGTCAAAAAATTGATGCAATCCGACAGCAAATAGAAGCTTGGAAATTGTCGCAAGAAATCAATGAAGATGTGTATTATTTATTAGTTGCGTCGTTAATTGAAAGTGCCGACAAAGTTGCAAATACAGCATCAGTTTATGGAGCTTATTTAAAGAAATTAAAAAACACAGCACAAAAATCATTAATTTTAAAAGTAGCTGATTTTAGTGTTACCGCAAATTCACATCAAGTTTTTAATGAAGATGGTAATGAATTGATTCAAAAAATTAAAGGTGATATTTTGTATTTAGACCCACCTTATAATGCAAGACAATATGGGTCAAATTATCATTTGTTAAATACAATTTCTAACTATGATACCTTTCAGCCAAAAGGAAAAACTGGATTAAGAGATTATTATAAGTCTTCTTATTGTAGAAAAAATGAAGTTGAAAATTCCTTCGAAAATTTGATAAAAAATGCTAACTTTAAGCACATTTTTTTAAGTTATAATAATGAGGGTTTAATGACTGAAAAAGGAGTAAGAGATATATTATCACGTTATGGAAATTACAGTTTGAAAACTATAGATTATCAACGATTTAAAGCAGATAAAACCGAAAATAGAAATCACAAAGCAACTTCAACAGTTGAATATTTACACATTTTAGAAAAAGAATTATGAGCGCAAAAGAATACAACAAATTATTTGATGAGGTAATCGCAAAATATCATATTATTGATGATGTTGATCAACCATTTGAAAACCCATTTGATAAAAATACATTTGAACATTTATTATACCGTAAAAATTGGATTGACACAGTGCAATGGCATTATGAAGATATTATTAGATTACCAGATATTAATCCAAATGAAGCAATTGTATTAAAACGAAAAATAGATGCTTCTAATCAGGATAGAACAGATATGGTTGAATTTATTGATAGTTATTTCTTAACTAAATTTAAAGATGTAAAAGTGAAGGAAGGAGCTAAAATTAATTCTGAAACTCCTGCTTGGGCTATTGATAGATTATCAATTTTAGCCTTGAAAATTTACCATATGAATGAAGAAGCAACTCGTGAATCGGCTACAGATGAGCACCGCGCAAAATGTCAATCAAAATTAGATATACTTTTAGAGCAGCGAGTTGATTTATCAACTGCTATTGATGATTTATTAGCTGATTTTGCTTCAGGTGATAAATTTATGAAAGTGTATAAGCAAATGAAAATGTATAACGATGAGGATACAAATCCCATGTTGTATGCAAAAAAATGATAGTTATTTCATTTAATAAAATGATGAGCAACTATAATAGAGGTTTTTTTAAAGTCTTTATTATAGTTGTTTTATTTAGCATAACCAGTTGTAAAAGTCTAACTGTTCCCACATTTTCTTCTCAAGTATCACCAGCAGTACCAAATTATAATGAACCATCTTCATGGGCGGTTTTGCCAAATAAATATTCTGATAAATTGAGTGACTGGAAAACCACTAAGGACAGTTTAGTTGCCGATGTATTTTATGTATATCCTACGTTAAATATTGAAAAGAAAGATGTAAGATGGAATGTTCCTATTGAAGATATTCTACAACAAGAAAAAGTACTAGAAAAAGCGGTTTATTTTCAAGCTTCAGCTTTCTTAAATGCAGGGAAATTATATGTTCCGTTTTATAGGCAAGCGCACTTAAGATCTTATTCAGAATATGATAATGGTGGAGATAAAGCATTAAATATTGCATATGCAGATATTAAAAATGCGTTTATTGCCTATTTAGAAAAGTATAATAATGGAAGGTCAATAATTATTGCAGCGCACAGCCAAGGAACTACTCATGCAATTCAATTGTTAAAAGATTTTTTTGATGGAAAACCATTGCATTCTAAATTAATAGCCGCCTATATTCCAGGAATTGCGATTAAAAAAAATGAATTTATAAATATTCCTTTAATGACAAGTCCAACAGAAACTGGAGGGTTTGTTTCTTGGAATACATTTAAAATGAATCATTATCCTAAACGATATTCAAGTTGGTATAAAGGAAGTGTAGTTTCAAATCCTATTTCTTGGAATACTGCTAAAACATCTAGTAGAAAAGATCATAAAGGGTTTTTATTTAGTAATGGGAAACTATATAAACAAGCATTAAAAGTTAAAGTCGCTGATGGAATTTTATGGACTAGCTTGCCTCATTTTCCATACAGAATATTTATTTTAGGAAAAAAGCGATATCATGAAGGAGATATTAATTTATTTTGGGAAGATATTAGAGAAAATGCATTAGTAAGAGTACACTCTTATTTGAAGAAGAATGAAATGATTACTCAAAACTCAAATTGAGAAAAAAAGAATCCTATCTAAACTAACTTTTACAAAAAGTATCAACTCTTTTCTTAATGTTACCTACATAAACTTTAGTTCCATCTATAATAACCGGACGCTTTAAAAAAGTGTATTCATCTAAAATTAACTGTCTAAAATCTTGTTCAGTGAGTGTTTGATTTTTTAAGTCCATTTGTTTGTATTTTTTGGCTCGTCTACTAAACAAAACTTCGTAACTCTTAGTTAGTTTATACAATTCATCTAATTGTTTTACAGTAATTTGCTCTGTTTTTATTTCTTGTAAAGTATAGCCTGTTGTATCCATTTCTTTTAAGATTCTTCTGCAGGTATCACAAGTTTTTAAGTGGTAAATTTTTTTCATACTATTTATAATAAATGTGTTTTGTAAAATTAATGCCTTTTTGTGTTAAATTTGAGGACTTTTAAAAAAAATCAAAAATAATGCAGCAACAATTTAATATTTTATTAAAATCTAGGGCATTAACCCTAAAGGCAATTGAGAATTGCACCATAGAACAATTGAATAAAATTCCAAATGGATTTAAAAATAGTATTGCTTGGAATATTGCACACTTAGTAGTAACTCAGCAATTGCTGTGCTACAAATTATCTGATTTAGATTGTTTAGTTTCAAATGAATTGATTACAAATTTTCAAAAAGGAACCGCCCCAACTTATAGTGTTTCACAAAGTGAATTTGAAACCATAAAAAAACAATTCATGGCATTCCCTAAAACTTTAATTGAAGACTATTCTAAAGGAATATTTAAAAAATACACAAAATACACTACAAGCGTTGATGTTACATTGGAAACTATTGAAGATGGAATTGTGTTTAACAATTATCATGAAGGTATTCACCTCGGAATTATTTTACAACTACTAAAATTTATATAAGATGAGTGTATTTGCAGTAATTGCTGTTTTAATTGTTATTTCAGCACTTTTTGGTTACATAAATGTAAGGTTCTTAAAGTTGCCAACTACAATAGGTTTAATGGTAATTACAATCGTTTTTACACTATTAGTGTTAGCAACTAGTCTTTTTAATGATACGCTATTAGAGCAAGAAAAAATGCTGATAGCTCAAATAGATTTTGAAACAGTATTATTAGATGTGATGTTAAGTTTTTTGTTATTTGCAGGTGCTTTACACACTAATTTTCAACAATTAAAAGTGCAACGAAAACCGGTTTTAATATTCGCAACGTTTAGTACACTTATATCCACTTTATTGGTTGGTGTATTTTCTTATTATTTATTAAAAGTAGTTAATTTAGAAATTGATTTCATTTATTGTTTGCTATTTGGAGCTTTAATTTCACCAACAGACCCAATTGCCGTTTTAGGAATTCTAAAACAAGTGGGAGCACCCAAAAAACTAGAAACAAAAATAGTAGGTGAGTCTTTATTTAATGATGGAATTGGAGTGGTGGTTTTTTTAACAATATATCAAATTGCTAAAGAAGGGAACACAGTAACTTTTGGTCATGTTGCAGAAATGTTTTTGGTTGAAGTTGTTGGAGGCATAGCTCTGGGTTTTTTATTAGGTTGGATTACCTATAAGTTATTAAAATCTATTGATGACTATGATGTCGAAGTAATTATAACAATAGCCGCTGTTATGGGCGGAACTGTTTTAGCACAATATTTTCATTTATCGGCACCATTAGCTATGGTTACGACCGGTTTAATTGTTGGTCACGATACCGTTAGAGAAACTACCATGAGTAAAATTACAGAGCAATATGTTGATAAATTTTGGGAATTAGTTGATATACTTCTAAATACGGTATTATTTGTAATGATAGGAATGGAAATTTTGGTACTAACCTATAATAATCAATATATCTTAGCGGGTTTATTATGTGTACCAACTTTATTGTTTGCAAGGTATGTATCGTTAATGTTACCAATTAAACTGTATGCTAAAAAATTAGATTTTATTCCTAATACCAATTTAATTATGACTTGGGGTGGTTTGCGTGGGGGAATTTCCATAGCCTTAGCATTAAGTTTAACAAATGAAATGCACCGAGATTTATTTTTAGTAATTACATATATAATTGTTGTTTTTTCCATTATTGGACAAGGATTAACTGTAGGAAAATTAATAAAAAAATTAAGTAAAGAATAAGTACATTTGCTCGCGAAAGGAAGCAGAACTAGAAATTAAATCATTATGAAATTCAATACAAAAACAATACACGGAAAACAGCAACACGACCCTTCAACTGGAGCTGTAATGCCGCCAATTTACCAAACATCAACTTATGCTCAAGCTTCTCCAGGAGATCATAAAGGGTATGAGTATTCAAGAACCGGAAATCCAACACGAACTGCACTTGAAAATTCCTTTGCAAGTATCGAAAATGGAAATTTTGGTTTGGCTTTTGGATCAGGATTAGCAGCAATTGATTGTGTTATAAAACTTTTAAGCCCTGGAGATGAAGTTATTTCAACGAATGATTTATATGGTGGTTCATATCGAATATTCACAAAAATATTTGAAAATTACGGTATTAAATTTCATTTTATTGGAATGGAGAATGCAGATAGAATAGAGGAATACATTTCGGAAAAAACAAAACTAATTTGGGTTGAAACTCCAACAAACCCAATGATGAATATTATTGATATACAGGCAGTTTCTAATGTCGCTAAAAAACATCAAATTTTAATGGCTGTTGACAATACTTTTGCCACACCTTATTTGCAAAATCCATTAGATTTAGGAGCAGATATTGTGATGCATTCAGCTACTAAATATTTAGGGGGCCATAGTGATGTTGTCATGGGAGCTTTAGTTGTTAATGATAAAGATTTAGCAGAAAGATTATACTTTATTCAAAATTCTTGCGGTGCTGTTTGCGGGCCTATGGATAGTTTTTTGGTTCTAAGAGGGATAAAAACGTTGCATGTGCGTATGCAGCGTCATTGTGAAAATGGAAAAGCTGTAGCTGAGTTTTTAGCAAAACATCCTAAAATAGAAAAGGTTTATTGGCCTGGCTTTGAGAATCATCCTAATCATGATGTAGCAAAGAAGCAAATGAGAGATTTTGGAGGAATGGTTTCTTTTGTTACTAAAGGGAATAAGATAAAAGATGCTTTTAAAATTGTTGAAAATTTAAAAATATTTACGCTTGCCGAATCATTAGGTGGTGTGGAGTCGTTATCAGGGCATCCTGCAAGTATGACTCATGCTTCTATTCCAAAAGAGGAAAGAGAGAAAACAGGTGTTGTTGATTCTTTAATTAGATTAAGTGTTGGTATTGAGGATATAGATGATTTAATTGCTGATTTGAAGAAGGCGTTGGATTTAATTTAGGTAATATACATAACCAACGTGAACCCAAAGCAACCAGTCGTTGTATTTGTTAGCAGAATCATCTCTGGCATTTAAACCATCAACAAAGTTTGAAAAAAAGTATTGCCAACGCGATTCTATTAATATATCAGAATATTCACCCAATTTATGTCTAGTTCCAACACCAAAAGTTAATGATCCTGTAATATTAGATCTCATATTTGTTGCACCATCTACATTCCACTTAGGAAACAGGCTATATGGTTCATCAATTTTTAATTCAGGGTCATAATAATCTAACATAAAACCAGCACTTGCATAAGGAGACCATTTTAAATCTGGAATTCTTCGAGAGCCAAAATCTACAATATCTACAATATGAAACTCTAATTGTGCGCCAAAATTAATTAATTTGGTTTTTCCATGCATTGCACGCAACTGTTGAGCACCTAGAGACAATTCTCCAGTATTATTATCTATAATATCTATCCATTTACCAAAATGATCTAAATCAGCAGTCATAAATGATAACTCACCTCTTAATCTAAAATGTTCATTAAAATAATTGGTTCGTTGACTCCATCCATATCTATAATCTGAAAAATTCATATAATAAATAAGACCTACACCCATTCCTATATTACCACCTACATTACTATTGAAATTATTGCGTTGACCATAGTCAGTGGTAAAAGAAGCTGCCCCAGTGATAAATCCAATTTCATGACTACTTCTATCTTGTCCTTTAACAGAAATCAATGCAAAGCAACATAATAAAAAAGTAAATAATTTAAAGTAGTTAATCAAAATAAGGGTTTTAGATGTATCAAAAGTAATAAATTTTTTAAACTAAATATAAATATATCTTTTTTGTAAGTTATTTTATTATAAAACGTTCTATTTCTTCCCAATTCGCTCTTATTTCCAATTCTTGATCAAAATAAAGGACTTCTTCAGGTTGCCGTTTTGTTAAAAAATCTCCGGTATCCCACTTTCCATTTCTATTTTCATCTAACGTAACTTTTATAAGATAATTACCTGGAAGTAATAGCTTAAAACTTACATTTTGTGGTTTCTCTACTATTTTTGTTCTTACCACGAGCCCTTTACTATCTATCAATTCAACAATGAAGTTTGTGTTTTTAACACTTACTAATTCAAGGCTTAAGATACCATAATCTTCAGGTGATTTTGTATTTAATTGAAAAGATAAAGAATCGTTTGCAATTCCAAAAATATCTGTAAGTGTTTTGGGTAACAAGGTAAAACTGTATTTAGTGCTGTGTTTTTTTTCAAAATCTAGGTATAATTTTGTTTTAGATTCAGAAAGAATTACATCAAAATCAACATCAATAGAGTCTTGCTCTTTTAAGCTTATCAACGATTTATTAGTAGTTTCAATAGGAATATTAGTTGCTAGTGAAAACGTATCGGTTAAATGTAGAACGCTCGCAGTACTTTTTGTAATAACTAATGAATCTAATTTTGAAGTTCTAGGCTTTACAGTAAACTCTTCACTAAATTCGTCTTTTGAAACTATAAAGTTTAGAGAATCTGCTTCAATACCTGTGTACCAATAATTTATAGTGTCCTTATCTTTTTCAAAGTTAATTTCAGATTTAAAATTGTTATCAACAGGAGTTGTCAACTTGATATTAATTCCATTTGCATCTCCTTGGTAACCAAATATTAAATGACCTTTGGTAACTTCTTTAGGTTTAATAACTTTTAATGGAGGAATTTCTTTGAATATCGGGAAATCATATGATTTATCTGTTGGAATTGTAATTGTATCTTTTACGAAACCAATTTTATCAACTTCAGGGTTGTAAATTTTATTTCCATTGCGATCATCTAAAGCAATTAGAAGATATTTTCCTGCTCGTAGATTTGTTATTTCATATAGGGTAGAGTCTAGTGTATTAGCAATATAACGCGGCTTTTCTTTAAAAATAATAGAGTCAGTATAAAATTCATTATACTCATACAACATTACATCTATACCTTGTGTGGGAGCTTTTACACTTGGATCTGTAACTTCCCCTTTTAACTCTAATGAATCAATATAAGTTCCTGTTGAAAATACATACTTAAAATTACCTAATTCATTCTCTTCATTATTATCAACAATACTATTTCCAAAATTAAATGCATAAGTGGTATTTAGATCTAATGTATCTAAGATTTCTATTGTAATTAGTTTGCTAGCAGTACCTAAAGGTGTTATTATTGGATCATATTTTTGTGGAGGCGAAACAACTAATTGCTTACTAACATCTTTTAATTTGATATATTCATCAAAATAAATTTTAATTTTTTTTGCTTTAAAATTAATACTTTTATGTTCAGGATTTGCACTAACTAGAATAGGAGCAATACTGTCTAATGGGCCTCCAGTTGGTTTACCTCTTTTAGCACAATTACTTAGAATTATTCCAAGTGCAACTATTAAAAGAATTTTACGAACGCTATAATTCATATTTATTTAAGTAACTTTTTTGCAAAATAACAATTAATTTATTTAAATAACGCAAAGCGTTATTTTATATTTTAAGTTAAGATGTTACTTCGTATATGCCATGCAAGCGATACTTATTTTTAAACCTTCAATTTTTCCAAATGCTTTGCAACAAGCTTCAAGAGTAGCTCCAGTTGTTATAATATCATCAATTAACAAAATATGTTTATCTATTAGATTGTTTTGATGCTGAACCACAAATAATTCTTGAACATTTTTCCACCGATCTAATCGTAATTTTTTTGTTTGTGTTCGTGTTGATGAAATTTTTATTAAATACGTATCGTTGAATGGAATCATAAGTTTTTGAGATAAACTTTCTCCAAAAGTAGTAACTTGATTATAACCCCTGGTTTTTAACTTATTTTTATGAAGAGGCACGGGTATAATATAATCTATATTTTCAAAACGCTTACTTTCAATCATTTCTGAACCTAACCAATTTCCAACAAAAGTTCCCACTTGTTGTTGCTTATTGTATTTAAGTTCGTGCATTAATTGTTGCACCTTTCCCTTTTTAAAAAAATAAAATAATGCAGTTGCTTTCTCTATAGGGATTCTCCCATAAAATGTTTTTTCAACTAAATTAGCTGGTTCAAAGGTAAAATTAGTTAATGGTAAATCGTGTCTACATTTAATGCAAATAGGCCCTTCATTTTCTGCTAACTGCACTTTACAACTTAAACATATTTCAGGAAAGAAAATATTAAAAATATCTTTCAAAAATTTCATAGCAATACTTTTTTTAAAAGTACTCTAAATTAAAAAAAGAATAAAAAATTATGAAAGATAATTTTTATAACGTAATTTTATAATTCCTCAAGAAACACCTCAAAATTATTTATTGGTTTTTTATAATTTATTAAAATCGTTTACGTTTGATAATAAATTTAATGCAGTATAAAATAAAAGAAGAATGGAAGAAAAGAAAAATTCAAATAGTAAAATCATCCTTATTGTACTAGGTGTTTTATTGCTTGCCGTTGTGGCTTATACTTTCTATAACAATAAGCAACACAAAAAAGTTACAGATGCTATTGAGGAAGAGAAATTAGAGATTGAAGGTAATTTAGATAATATGATTGTGAAGTATGAAGAAGCTATTGGGCAAAATACTTCGCTTTCTTCTGAACTTTCAATAGAACGGGATAGAATAATTTCTTTAAGAGATTCTATTAAAGGTTTAAAGGCTACAAATTATAATTTAATTCGTCGCTATAGAAAAGAAATAGCCAATTTGGAGGAAACAAATAGACGTTTATTTTTTATGACAGATTCACTAAAAGGTCTAAATCAGTTGTTAACCAATAATTTAGACAGTGCAAATGTTAAAATAAGTAATCAAGTAGCTAAAAACGACACATTGTCTTTACAAAATATGCAATTATCTGAAAAAGTTGCTATTGGTTCAATTTTAAAAGTAAGCTCAGCTAGAATATTAGCGATGCGAGAAAAAACGAATGGAAAATTAGTTGAAACTTCAAGAGCGAGAAATACGGACGCATTTAGAATTAATTTCACAATAGCAAAAAATGAAATTAGCGAACCAGGAGAGCGTCAAGTTTATATTCAATTAGTGAATTCAAAAGGAGAAACAATTGCTAAAAAAGGAGAGTTGCTGATGAATAATGCAACTATTAATTACAGTGATCAAACTATTATTAATTATTTAAATGAAGCAGTAGACATTATTTCGCTGGTTGAAGTAAATAGAGATCAAATTGAAAAGGGATTGTATAAAGTAAATATATACATAGAAGAAAGACTTGTAGGAGCAACTAATTTTACCCTAAAGTAATTATAGTAAACTCCAGATTAGTATTATTTAATGTTAATTGGGTGGAAATAGTTTCGGCTATTTCCACTTTTTATTTTTTAGTATTAAAACCTTTCCTATTTTTGCAGCATGGCAAATAATGAAGATCAATTTAAAAAAGTAGTTTCACACGCAAAAGAGTACGGTTACGTATTTCAATCAAGTGAAATTTACGATGGTTTAAGCGCAGTTTATGACTATGCTCAAAATGGTGTAGAGTTAAAGAAAAACATTAGAAATTACTGGTGGAAAGCAATGGTGCAAATGCACGAAAATATTGTTGGTTTAGATGCTGCAATTTTTATGCATCCAACAACTTGGAAAGCTTCAGGGCACGTAGATGCTTTTAACGATCCATTAATTGATAATAAAGATTCTAAAAAAAGATATAGAGCAGATGTTTTAATTGAAGACTATGTTGGAAAATTAGATACCAAAATTGAAAAGGAAGTAGCTAAAGCAGCAAAACGATTTGGAGAGGCTTTTAATAAAGAAGAATTTTTAGCTACGAATCCAAGAGTTATAGGTTATAAAGAAAAAGGAGATGCTATTTTACAACGTATGGGAAAATCTTTAGAAAATGAAGATTTAGCAGATGTAAAATTATTAATTGAAGAATTAGGAATTGGTTGTCCATTGTCAGGTTCAAAGAATTGGACAGATGTGAAGCAATTTAACTTAATGTTTGGAACTAAATTAGGCGCTTCAGCAGATACAGCAATGGATTTGTACTTACGTCCAGAAACTGCACAAGGTATTTTTGTTAACTTTTCAAATGTTCAAAAAACAGGAAGAATGAAAATTCCTTTTGGAATTGCACAAACGGGTAAAGCCTTCAGAAATGAAATAGTTGCTCGCCAATTTATTTTCCGTATGCGTGAGTTTGAACAAATGGAAATGCAATTTTTTGTACGTCCTGGTACTCAAAAGGAATGGTACGAAAAATGGAAAGAAAATCGTTTAAAATGGCATTTATCACTAGGTATGGGTGAAGATAACTACCGTTTCCATGACCATGAAAAATTAGCACATTATGCTGATGCGGCTTCTGATATTGAGTTTAGATTTCCGTTTGGGTTCAAAGAATTAGAAGGAATCCATTCTCGTACAGATTTCGATTTAAAAGCCCACGAAGAGCATTCAGGAAAAAAACTACAATATTTTGATCCAGAAATAAATGAACACTATGTTCCTTATGTTGTTGAAACATCTATTGGTTTAGATAGAATGTTTTTAGCTGTTTTTTCGAACTCTTTGCAAGAAGAGGAATTAGAAAATGGTTCTACACGTACGGTTTTAAAATTACCTTCAGTACTAGCTCCAACAAAAGCAGCAATTTTACCATTAGTTAAAAAAGATGGTCTACCAGAAGTAGCTCGAAAAATTGTAGAAGATTTAAAATGGGATTTCAACGTTACTTATGATGAAAAAGATGCAGTAGGAAGGCGTTACAGAAGGCAAGATGCTGCAGGAACACCATTTTGTATTACAGTTGACCATGACACTTTAAATGATAATTCTGTGACTATTCGTTATAGAGATACTATGGAACAAAAACGTGTTAAAATTGAAGAATTGCGTTCAATTATTAAAGAAGATGTTGATGTTAAAAATTGGTTGATGAAAATGTAATTTTCACTAAAATATAAGAACAAAAAAAAGAAGGCTTTCTAATTTAGAAAGCCTTCTTTTTTATCTGTTTACTTTTTATTACTATTTAAATCTGTAACCAATTGCAACACCACCTCTACCAACTACTTCTTCATCACTATTCCCTAATAAATCTCTACCTATACCTAGATAAATTTCAGCAACAAAGCCTCTTCTACTCACCCATTTTGCACCTGCTGAAATTCCAACAGCAAAATCTGTATAAGTGTTAGAATTTGAACCGCCACTATACATACCTGTATTAGGGTCAAAAATTTCATAATAGTAATCATCTTCTTTCGCTGAATGAAGCATTGTAAAAGCTTCTACAAAAAAACCTTGGGCGTATTTATTGGAAAAAAAATGCCTATAGTATGGTGTAATTGAAAAGGTTCTATATTCATCCAAACCAGTACTTTCTGAATTACTATCTAGGTTAAAAAGAAGGTTAACACCAAATGTAGACTCTTCATTTATAATTTTTTCATAACCAACATCCAAAAACTTAAACCCAATTAAATTAGACATGTTAATTTTTAATTCATTGTATTTTGTGGTTTCTTGTTCGTAATTATTCTGAGAGAAAGTTACAAAAGTTGTAAAAAAAATTAAAATAGTGTAAAAATATTTTTTCATAAAAATCAATTAAATTAAAAAGTAAATATACTAGCAAAAATTAAACCAATTAAATAAAAATTCTAAAAAAATGCTTTTAACTGCACAGTTCCAGTATGAATGGCTTTTGAAGTTTCACTTTTTCTACCTAAATAGTTGATATTTAAATTTAAAAATGAATTTAATTTTCGTTGAAATAAGAAAGTCCAAGTATAATTTTTTCCTGGTTGTAAACCTTCTAGCATTTGATAAGCTACTGGAGAATTTACGGTTCCTTCAAAATTGTTTTTAAAAAAATTAAATTCAGCTTTTAAACTATTTTTAGCAGTACTAATATAGTTTAAGATACCTCCAAATGTATTAGCATTCAATAGCTCTAAATTTCCAATGCTATTTTCTTTTGTTTTATGTTCATAAAACACTGAAAAATACGAATTCTTAGTGTAGTAATACGATAGCTTTGGTTGTAAAGTTACATTGGTTAATTTGAAATTTCTATTGGTAAAGTTTAATGAGTTTGTATTGTTTTTTGCGTTACTCATATCCAAATTAAGTTGCCAAAAGTCACCTATTTTATGTTCAAATTGAAGTTGTTGAAGTTGTAATTTATTTTCTAAATTATCTATGGTTGTTGTAGCTTTATTTTGAGATTTTATAAACCTAAGTGTAGTTGAAAAATTCTTTTCTCCTTTGTTGAAATAAAGGCTGTTATTTAAATTAAAATTTAATCCAAGTAATTTTTCATTATCGATATCAAATGGATTTAAATTAAATTTTTTAGCTATTTTTTGCTGTTTACTATCAATTAAAATATAGGTTTGATTGTAAAAGTGAGATGCAATTTTTTTAAACCCATTTTTTGATTTCCATTGTTGAGGGTTAATAGCAATTGTTTGTGCTAATTTATTTTGATGTGTGTCAATGTAATTGACCGTTGGTAGAATAATTCTTAAATATTGAGCTTGATCTTGGAATTGAGCAATTTCAAATTCGTTTAATTCTTTAATGCCGTTTCCATTATAATCAATCCAAGTATAAAACCCTTGTCCTTGTTCTGTTTTTATGTAAGTAAAATCTTGTTGGGGAAGGGTTCCAGATAGCGTTTGATACACTGTATTAAAAGTTAAAAATTGATTCATTAATTGTTGGTTGTATACCAATTTAGAATTTATAGATTCTTCATTATCATAGTTGGTATTTTTAACAGTTCTGTAATTTATATAGGCATTTAAATCTGTTGTTTCAGACTTAATAAAGCTCGACTTTAGATACCAGGTTTTAGAAGTATTTACTTTTTCAAGCCTCATATTTTGAATACTATCAGTCGTTCTAAAAATAGCTCCAATTTTAGTAAATACTTTGGTTGAGTCCCCTAAACCAACAAATGCCTCAACTTCGTTAAACTGATGACTTAAATTTGATAACTCATTTGTTTCAATAGTGGTACGTTTGTTTTTTTCTGCATTTAGAATAATTCCAAACCAACTTTTTTTCAAATTGTATACTGATTTTAAATAGGATCTTAGAAAAGTCCCTTTTTCATATGTTGTTTCGTTGTCCAAGAAACTGCTGTTAAAAATAAATGAAGCATTTTTATGAGCTATATTTCCAAACAAAAGATGTTTAGTTCCTTTAAAATTATCACCAAACGTAAGATTTCCAAAATCATATTGCACTTGACTATTTTTTTTATTTGAAAGGACCAATGAGGTGTTTATTAATTTTTGATTTCCGGTACTTGTCTCAATATTCCAATCTCTATTAAATTCAATAGATTGTAGGCGTTCAACAGGTTTAAAATCTTTTGCAATGAAATCGATTTTTACATTACTTTTTAGTTCCCATTTATTTTCAAAAATAACTTGCTCTAAATTTAATTTTGTTGCAATTCCATCATTTGATGCGTCGTCAATTGTTGAAAATAAATTTTCATCGTTTGTACTAAAAGCAGTTTCTGTATGTATGGTTGTTTTTTTGCTTGGATTATAAGTGACGTTAAAAACGGCTATTTGTAATTTATTTGGAGCAACTAGTTGTATGATAGGATCGTAATTTCCTAAATTTTCACCAACATACTCAAATACTTTTCCAATAGCAATAACTTCTTTCAAGTTATAGCTTCCCAAATTTTCACCAACATAAGAAAAGGTTACTTGGTATAGCTCATCATTTTCATTGGTTGAATATTCAAAAACTTCTTCAATTCCAATGAATATTTTTTTATATAAAATTTTATCTTCAGAGAACGTATCAAGATATGCTGAAGGTGTTACCATGGCGCTAGTATTATTGCCCGCATTGGCTAAGAGCTGTTTTTGTTCATTGCTTAAATCTTGTTCTAAGGGTTGATTTTTTACATCATTTTCATTGTAAAAATAACCTTCAACACTAAGTTTATCACTTTTATACCTCACATTGTTGTAGGTTACAAAGCGTGAATAAACTCTGTCCGTAAATTGATATTCTGCAGTAATTCGCATATTGGCAGTGATAGGAAACGTGGTGCTAAATATAATTTCGGCATTATTGTAATCAATCGTATAATCGTTATTTTCCCCACGTTTTAAAAGCCTACCATTCACATAAATCAGTTCAGTTCCAGATAAAATTAAAATATAAGTATTGGTATTTAAATCAGATAATCTATAAGGACCTTGATTTCCTTCTTGTCCTACAAACTGTACTTTTTTGTATTTTCCTTCAACAATAGCTCCTGAAGTTTCAATATTTAGTGTGGAGTTTTTCTGTTTTATTGTTGCATTTACATCTACTCCAATAACCTTTTTATTAAAATTCAAATAGGCGCTTTCTCGGTTATTCAAATAAATATCTCCAGCATTTATAGACCAATAATCACTCAATAGTTCAATATAAACTCGATCGAATTGATTTAATTTATACGTATTTCCATTTTCTTGAATGGGTAAATTTGTATCAAGAATTGAAGCTTTTAAAGTAACTTTATCTGATAATTTCCCTGCAATTTGTAAATCGAGCGATGAATTTACAACTGAGTTTTGATTATTACCAACTGTAATTCCTCGTGTAAGATTACCTGAAGTATTTAAACCGTCAAAAGGTGTAAATGGTAATTTGTTTTCGTTAGTAGTTAAGCTATATAATTTTGTTTGCTCCGTTGCTTTAGGAACAATTAATTTTTCATCAAATTTAAAATATTTCTTAGTTAAAAATGTTGGGTATGAGATATATTGAATCTTTATTTCTGAAAGTAATTCAGCAGCATCTTTTTTTAGAATTAATAAGGATTTTGAAAAGTCTATATTGTATTTTGAGGTATCAATTTCAGCGTTGGAGTTGTTAAATACTTTAAAATTAAAAGGAGTTATACTTACTGAATCTATTTTTATAGTATCACTTTTAACCAAAAAAGTTTTCAAATGAATATTTTTTGATTGAATTTGAGCATTGACAGTAACGCTAATTAAAACAGCTAAGAAAAGTAAACCTTTTTTCATTTTTTAAACGAACGTTGGAACGTTAAATATAGTTTAAAATAATGATTGTTGTTGTGATGGGTTTTCGTGTTCTAACAACCATTTTTTCCTCCATATACCACCAGCATAACCTGTTAATGATCCATCACTTGCAATAATTCTATGACAAGGAATAACAATCCAAATTGGGTTTTTACTATTTGCAGCAGCTACAGCCCTAATCGCTTTTGGATCACCTAATTTTTTACTTTGCTCTAAATAAGTGCGTGTTTTTCCAAAAGGAACTTGTAATAATTCGTTCCAAACTCTTTGTTGAAAGTCAGTTCCTTGTGGGTTTAATTTAAGTGTAAAATCAGTTCTAACTCCATTAAAATATTCTTCTAATTGTACGATACAGTTTTGTAAGTTTTTAGGAATTTTAGTTGAGGTTTCAATAGCATCATCTAACAAAGTAATAGCAATTATTCCTTTGTTATCACCAACAATTTTTGCTGTTCCAATAGGTGTTTTGTAATATGCTGTTTGCTTAGATTCCAAATATATTTTTTGAGTTTTGAGTAGTAACTTCTGCAATTTCTTGCGGCGTAACCTTATAAATATCAGCTAACTTTTCTAAAACGTTTATAATATAACTACTTTCATTTCTTTTCCCTCTATATGGAGTAGGTGCTAAATAAGGTGCATCGGTTTCTAAAACCAGATGCTCTAAAGGAATTTCTTGTAAAAACTGATCAATTTTTCCATTTTTAAATGTCACAACACCACCAATTCCTAATTTCATCTTGTACGAAATTGCTTTTTTAGCTTGTTCTAAATTTCCAGTAAAACAATGAAAAATTCCATAAAGACTTTCGTCTTTTTCCTCTTCTAATATTTCGAAAATTTCGTCAAAGGCATCTCTACAATGAATTATGATAGGTAATTTTTTTTCTTTCGCCCACTGAATTTGAGTTTTAAAAGCTTTTTGTTGAATTTCAAGAGTGGATTTATCCCAAAATAAGTCAATTCCTATTTCACCAACGGCATAAAATTTTCGTTTATCTAACCACTTTTTTACAAAAGCTAACTCTTCTTCAAAATTTTCTTTTACATGTGTTGGGTGTAAACCCATCATTAAAAACATATTAGTTGGAAATTCTTTTTCCAATTCTAACATGGCACTCATGTAGGTTGAATCTATGGCAGGAATAAAAAAGCGAGAAACACCAGCATCAATTGCGCGTTGCACCATTTCATTTCTGTCTTCATTAAATTGTTCGCTATATAAATGAGTGTGTGTGTCAGTAATTATCATAAGGCAAAAGTAACTAAAAAAGTAAGAAAAACGTCATTGCGAGTAGAGCAGTGGCTAAGTAATCTTTTCATAAGAAATAGATTGCTTCACGGTGTTTGCAATGACGTTTTTTGAATTATATTTTCTTTGATATTAAACTTTATAACTTCTTCAATAACTTTTGAGCTTTATTGTATTCATCAGCGCTTTCAGGAATTCTTTGTAAAACATATTTACACGCTTCAAACTGTTGTTGTTTTAACATACTTAACGCTTTATACCAAGATGCAGTATTTACAAAAGCAGAATTTCCACCACTTATTTCATCAAAAATAACATCGGCTTCCACATAATTATTTAGCTCTAAAAAGCAAATTCCTTTATATAACTCAATTTCAGCATCGTTTTTAGTTGTTTCAGACAATATGGTTAATTGCTCTAAAGCAACTTCATAATTTTTAGAATTAAACGCTTCTTGAGCCTTTACTATAGCTTCATTATTTTCACTTCTTACCACTAATTCTAATGCTTGATGGCTGGAGAAATCACTATAAACAGGCTCTCCATTATTGAATAAGAAAAAACCAATTAAGAGCGCAATACTTGCTGCAACCATCAATTTTTTATAATTTAAGAAGGAAATTACTTTTCCTTTCTTTTTAGTTGAATTTTCTTGTTTTATATAAGTTGAACCTAATTTTGAAAGTGTATTTCTTAACGCTTTTTCTTCTTCTTCATTTTCAAATTTTGAACTTAATGAAGATTCTATGGCTTTATATATTTCAAATTCTTGCTTAAAATCTGCATCAGAATTTAATTGTTCTTCAAAAGATGCTAACTCTGCACCTGATAATTCATTATTTAAATAGTTATCGAATGTTATGTAGTGATCTTCTTTCATTTTAGTACGCTTTTAGTTGATGATATTCATTCGAATTTTTCACAAGCTGCGTTAACTTACCCATACATTGTGATTTTTTCTTTCGAGCATATCCATAAGTAACACCTAAAATTTCGGCAACTTTCTCCATCGATTTAATTTTGAAGGTGGTTTTTAATAATTCTCGACATTTTTCACCTAATTCTTTAAACTTTGACTCAAAAAGCTGACTTTGTTTTTCAAAAATTTCAGTTTCTTCAACTTGTTGTTCTTGCTCTTCAGTAATAGATGTGTCATCTTCAAAAATTGTTACCCTATTATTTCCTCTTTTTTTAAGTTCATTCAACCAACGTCTTTTACATAATAAATAGAAGTACGCATCAAACGGACATGTAAGTATAAAATTTTTCTCTTTTGCTTGGTGATAAATAGTGACTAATGTTTCTTGAATAATATCTTGAGCATCATCTGAATTTCCATTGTTCTTTTTTACGTACGAAATAATTTTATGAGAAAACTTCAAATAAATTTCAGAAAGTACTTTACTGTTGTTTTTTAGTAAAGCCTCAATATATATATGGTCTGCGTGTGGTTTTTGGCTCATTTACAAATGTTAGAGATAGCTAATTTAATTTTTTTTTTAGAAAAAGGGGTAACAAAAAAAGAAACCTGTTGATATGTTAGTGTAACACAAATTTAAAAACAATTAAAATTTAATAATTATGAAAACACAAAAACAAAATTTTACAAACTTAAACAATAGTAAAGTTGTAAACAGAATTTTTAAAAATGTATTAGGAATAATGGTTCTTGCAAGTTTGGCAAGTTGTATTGACGACAACAATGAAGTTGCTCAAACTCAACCAGACGGTGAAGCTCTAGCAGCTCGTTTTTTAGACAATAGAGTTGATGCTTTACAAGAATTTACATTAGACGCTGCATCAGGTGGTGTAATTACAGGAACTCAAGGAACACAAGTAACTTTTCAACCAAATTCTTTTGGAATAAATGGAAGTCCAGTTACTGGAAATGTTACAGTAGAACTTATTGAAATTTATGATAAAGCTTCTATGTTATTAAAGAATAAATCAACTTTAGGAATGAGAGATAATGGCGATAAAGAAGCGTTAAAATCAGCGGGAGAATTTTTTATCAATGCAAAACAAGGGTCAAATGAATTAGAATTATTAGCCATGGCAAACGTGAATAGTAGACCAGTTGATTTTGCAGATCTAGATGGAGGAATGCAAATTTTTAGAGGAGGACCGGATGAAGATTGTGATGGTATTGATGATGATTGTGATTGGGTTGAAGCTGATGAAGATGGAAATGGTGAACAAGATGATGCTCAAATTAGAGATGCTCAAGGTGCTGATGGTGCTTTCGCAACGTATAATTATGATATTGGAGATTTTGGATGGACAAACTTAGACAGATGGTACAATTATGCAGGAGCTAAAACAGAAATATTTATTGATGTGCCAAACGAATTTAATCAAGATAATTGTGCTGTTTACTTATCATACGATGGAGAACCAACAGCTTTAGCAAGAATGGATGTTTATAATACCGAGTTGGAGATGTTTACAGAACATTACGGATTAATTCCAGTTGGATTAGAAGTACACATTATTATGGTTGCTGAAATAGACGGACAATTAAATTACGCCATACAAGGAACAACAATTGTAGACGATCATATTGAAGTAATTTCAAGTTTAAGTCCAATTACACAAGCAGCTTTAGAAACATTAATTAACGATTTACCATAATATTGCAATTAGAGAACAGTTAGAAATAGGTTAATTGCTGTAATTGAGACTCTCCTTTTTGGAGAGTCTCTTTTTACATTTTTTCATCAAACGTTTATGCTGTCTTGCACTTACTTAAATCCTTTTTTTATATTTGTTTAAATCTACTAACAATGAAAAATTATGTTTCAGCACTTTTTGTGCTTTTATTATCTTTTACTTTTTACGGACAGGCAATAGAAAATGACACCATAGAGAGGACAGCCACTATTGAATATTCAGTGGATTTGAATCGGGTTTCTTTTAATCCTAAAACACCTCAATTAAATCAAATTGCTGGAGCGCCAAAAGCGTTTTACACTTATTACTGGGAGTTTGGTGATGGAGATTATAGTTTTGAAGAAAAGCCAAAGCATACGTATAAAAAGAAAGGGAACTATAACACTCAATTATCGGTAACTAATAATTATGACGATGGGAAACCACCAGCAACTCGTCCAAAAGAAGTTGCTATTCAAGAAGCAAATTTTGATACTTCTGAAAATGAAAATCATAATTTAGTAGCTGCTCATAATGGATTTAGGTTACAAACAAATAGAGATCCAGTACCTGATGAAGAAATGCAGTTGGTGCTAAGTTATGGAAACACAAAAGAATTTCCAACTAGCGGAAGAGTGTACGTTTTTTTTAATGAAAAGAAATACAAAGCGAAAAATTTTGATTTAGTAGATGTGAGGTTACATCACAATGAAAAAGAAATTTCAGATGAAATAATAGTTGATAATAATAGATATATTTCTAAAAACGAATTCATAAAAACTACAGGTGTTTCAACATTTATAAATGAAAAACTAATAGTTTCTGATACACTAAAGCAAAACTTACCCTTATCTTTAGAAGAAGCTAAAGCGTATTATCAAGATGTTAAAGTGTATGATGTTGATTATTTGGAAGCGAATGAAGAGCGTAACATGTTTTTTAGCTTTAAAACAACACCTGAAATGTTAAAAGATACAAGTGCTGTTATTTCAATTAGAAGTATTTATGTACCTGAACGTGGTAACGATTCCCATAAAGTGTTAACCAAAGAAATGGAAATTGTAACCTCGCACGACCCAAATAAAATGGCAGTTTACGATACAAGATTAAATTACAGGTTGGTTCGTTTTAAACGATTAAAATATAAAGTTCGTTTTCAAAATGATGGAGAAGGTCCAGCTCGATTGATAAAATTAAATGTTGATATTCCTGAAATGTTAGATAAGTCAAGTTTAAAAGTATTGGATATGTATCCTGAATGTCCTATTTGTCCGGAAGAAGAAGTGAGATATAGTTGTTTGGATACGATTATTTTAAAAGACCAGATTTCATTTCAATTTAAAAATATTTATTTACCAGGAACAGCTCAAAAAGGAGTTCATGATAAGGATTCTACTAAAGGGTTTGTAAAATATTCACTAAAATTTGGAAACGATTTTCATAAGAAAAAGTCTAAAAGTAAAACCGCAATTATTTTTGATAAAAATGAACCAATCATAACAAATACATCAACTTCACGTTTTTCGCCAGGGATTTCTATTGGTGTAAAATCTGGGTACAACAGTTATTTAGATGTAAAAGATTCTAAAAGTTATTTTGTTGGAGCCACAATTTCTCCTTATAAATCTTATAAAAAATACCTGCAAGCTGAAATCATGATTTCTACTCACGAATTTGGAGATTTTAAAAGTAGCAGCGAACAACTTGGTCCAGTTATTTTAGATCAAGATGTAATTATTGATAGTGCTATACGATTTGATGAAACAAACTCAGAAATCACAAAATTAAATATTGATGTAGTCCCTATTTCATTTCGATATAATTTAAATGGAGTTATTGGTTTGGGTATTGGGCCTCAACTTTCTTTTGATGTTTCTAACGAAACGAGCAATACAACAAACTCTAGCTATTTTACGTATTTAAAAGATATTGTTGGAGATCCAATTGAGGCACTTAATGAAACAATAGAAACTGAAACTAACTCGTCTTTTAGTGATATTAATTACGGTATTTTTGGAGATGTAACAATTGGAGCATCTAGAATTGGCCCAAGTGTTGGAGTGCGTTATTTGTATAATTTAAATCAACCACATTCTCAACTGCATTTTTATGCAATTTGGAAAATATAAGGTGCTATGCTAAAAAATATAGTCATTTTATTTTTTCTTCTTTTTGGTGTTAGTTCAGTTGCTCAACGTACTGATTCTAATTTTAAAATAACTTTAGACTCATTAAAAACGGAAGACAATTTTTCTGAATTTATTTATAGACAACTAGATGCGTATGCAAAAAACGCAACTATTGAAAATTTAAAATTATTTGAGGATGTTTCAACCAATCTATGGCGTAATCCAAAAAATACTAGTGAAACAACAGCACAACTTTATTTGCACATTAATTATGCGTTTTATTTAAAACAATTTGGATTTATTAATCAGTCAATACTTGAATATGAAAAAGCCTTTGCAATTTACAATACGAACATTCAATTCGATATTATTGAGTATTGCCTAAAGCCATTAGCCAATAATTATACACGATTAGGGGATGTTGATAGAGCCGAAGATATTTTAAAAATTACCATTGAAAAAGCTCAAAAAGAACAGGATACCTCCCAGTTAATCGCTGGATATTCAAATTTAGCAACTGTTTTTAGAACAAAAGGAGATTATTTACAAGCCATTACTTATTTGAATTTAAGCTTGAATTTATCAACTGAAAATCAACTAAAAGCGCGAGTTTATTCCGATTTAGCTATTAATTTTTTGTATTTAAAAGATATTGAAAAAGCGAAAAAAAACGTACAATTTTCAAATCAATTCAATGTTGATTCTAATAGTTCAATTTTAGCCAAAAATAGGATTACGTTAGCAAATTGTTTTGTTCAACTTAGAGAGTTTGATCAAGCAATTATTGAATTGGAGGATGCTTTAAAAAATGCACGAAAAGCTTTTGGGGAACACGATAGAGAAGTTGCTAAAATTTACAATCAACTTGCTGAAGTTTATGGTCAAACCAATCAACTTGAAAATGGATTAACGTATTATCAAAAATCGTTGAGTACATTGCTTCCAAAGTATCAGCCAAAAACGGTTTTTGAGAATCCTAAAGCAACTTATTTTTATCCTGAAAATACATTAAAAGAAGCTTTGGACGGAAGAGCTCAACTTTTTATTCAACAAAACGATTTTGAAAATGCACTAAAAAACTATGAATTGGCTTTTAAGGTTGAAGATGAATTAAGAGCCTCTTTATTAAGTCAGAATGCGAAAGTAATTCAACAACAAGAAAATAGAAATAGAAGTGAAAATTGTATTGATTTGTGTTACGAATTATATCAACAAACTAAAACTATCAATTGGCTTGAAAAGGCATTTCATTTTGCCGAACTATCAAAATCGGCAGTATTATTAGAAGCTAAAGAAGCAGCTTTTCAAAAGTCAACAATTAAAAATGATTCTTTATTCATAATTGAAAAGGATCTAACTTTTAAGAAAGCACAATTAAATAAAAGCATTACTATTGAAGAATTAAAAGGTAAAAAAGCATCTATAAATTTATTAGCAGATTTAACGAATAGGCGTAACATTGTTTTTAATGAATTACAACTAGTAAAGCAGCAGATTAAAAAGAAATATCCATCGTTAGCTATTAGGAATGACAGTTTAATTTCATTTAAAAGTATTAAAGAAAAATTATTAGTTAACAACGAACAATTTATTGAGTTTTTTGATGGTAAAGAGTATGTGTATATTTTTTATATTTCTAAAACAGCTAAACCTAAATTGGATAAGATTGTAAAAGATACTACTTTTAAATATCAAATTTCCCAATTTTTAAGCCTATTTGCTGATAGTCGAGGAACTGCTTTACAAAATAATGTTGCAAAATACACTTCGTTAGGATATGAGTTATTTAGAAAAATTATTACAATTGAGTTGCCTAAAAACACAATAATTGTTCCGGATGGTGTGTTTTCCTTTCTTCCTTTTGATGCTTTAATTACGGAGAAAACAGTTAACACAAACTTCGAAAAGTTACCCTATTTACTTAAAAAAAGTAGGATAAGCTTTGCGTATTCGGCCTCTGTTTTAATGTATGATGCAAAAATAAAAGAAAATACAAAGGATAGTTTCATTGGCTTTTTTCCGGTTTTTGAGAACAATCATCGCAAATTAGCTGAACTTACATATACCTTGCAAGAATCAGAAAGTGTTAAGAATAGTATGAAGGGTACTTTTTTATTAAAAGAGAATGCTTCAAAAGAAGTCTTTAATACGCTCGTAAAAAAGTATGAGATTGTTCACTTATCAACGCACGCAACTTCAGGCGATTATTATACACCACCAGCCATTGAGTTTTATGATGAAACACTCTATTTACCTGAAATTTATGGCTATAATTTAGAAACTGATTTGTTAGTTTTAAGTGCTTGCGAAACAGGTTTAGGAACTTTAAGAAAAGGAGAAGGAGCTATGAGTTTAGCACGTGGATTTTCGTATGCAGGTGTAAAAAATTTACTCGTTTCTTTATGGAAAGTTAATGATAAGTCTACAGAAAGACTTATGGCAGCGTTTTATAAAAATTATAAGAACACAGGAAATAAATCAGCTGCTTTACATCATTCAAAATTAGCCTATCTTGAAAATAAATCAATTGTGGCAAGTAAAAAGTCACCTTTCTATTGGGCAAGCTTCATATATATAGGTGAGGTAACTTCTTTTGAAAATAAAGGCTTTAATTTTATGTGGATTCTATTTCTAGGAATCTTAGTTTTAGTTGGGTACTTTCTTTTAAAAAAGCGTTAAATTTGACTGAAATTAACACTCCATGAAATTAAACAACATCCTTATAAGAAAAGGCTACACTAAAATAAAACTCAAGAAAATTAACACGAATCACTTTGAGTTAAAAGCAACTATAAATGGTGTAAAAGGTAGATTTATTTTAGATACTGGAGCTTCTAATTCTTGTGTTGATATTCATTTAGATGGTAAGTTTAAATTAGAGGTGAAAGATTCTGAAACAAAAGCCGCAGGAGCTGGCGCCATTGGTATTGAGACTAAAATTTCCACAAAAAATAAACTTGGATTAAAAGGTTGGCGCTATCATAATTGTCATTTAGTATTGTTGGATTTGACACATGTAAATACGGCCTTAACTGAGCATAATGCTGATGCTGTGGATGGAATTATTGGGGCAGATATTCTTGAAAAGGGCAAAGCAATAATAGATTATAAAAATCAGCTTTTGTATTTAAAAAGATTGGTGTATAAATTTTAAAACAAAAAAACCGCGCAAATAGCTCGGTTTTTTGTTTTAAAATGTAGGCTTGAATTATAATTCCAATGCTTTTTTAGGATTATTATCCATTAAAATTTCAACTGGATTTTCCAAAGCTTCTTTAACAGCTACTAAAAATCCAACAGATTCTCTTCCATCAATAACCCTGTGGTCATAAGATAATGCAACAAACATAATTGGTCTAATAACAACCTCACCATTCACAGCAATAGGTCTTTCAACAATATTATGCATTCCTAAAATTCCACTTTGAGGAGGGTTTATAATTGGAGTAGAGAGCATAGATCCAAATACGCCACCGTTTGTAATTGTAAATGTTCCACCAGTCATTTCATCTACTGTAATTTGACCTTCGCGTGCTCTTATGGCTAAGCGTTTTACTTCACTTTCAACACCTCTAAAAGTTAAGTTCTCAGCATTTCTAATTACAGGAACCATTAAACCTTTTGGTCCAGAAACAGCTATTGAAATATCTTTAAAATCGTGTAAAATTTTATAATCTCCGTCAATCATTGAGTTTACGTCAGGGTATAATTCTAACGCTCTTACAACTGCTAGCGTAAAGAAACTCATAAATCCAAGTCCAACTCCATGTTTTGCTTTAAAATCTTCTTTATATTCTTTTCTTAAATCAAAAATAGGCTTCATATCTACTTCATTAAAAGTAGTAAGCATGGCAGTTTCATTTTTTACAGAAACCAAACGCTGTGCTACTTTTCTTCTAAGCATAGACATTTTTGAACGTTCAGAACTACGAGATCCACCAGCAGGAGTTCCCATACTTGGCACAGCATTTATGGCATCGTCTTTTGTAATTCTTCCATCGCGACCTGTGCCTTTCACTTCAGAAGGAGCAATTCCTTTTTCATCTAAAATCTTCTTAGAAGCTGGTGATGTAGATCCACTAGCATAGGTAGTTTTTGATTCAACAGGTTTTTCAATTGCTTTTGGTGCTTCAGGTTTAACTCCTTTAGCAGCCATACCTTCAGGCTTTTTGCCATCCATATCAATTAAACATACAATGGCACCAACCTCAACAGCATCACCTTCCTCAGCTTTTAGTGTAATAATACCACTTTCCTCAGCAGGTAATTCTAATGTTGCTTTGTCTGAATCAACTTCAGCAATTGGTTGGTCTTTTTCAACATAATCACCATCCTCAACGAGCCAAGCTGCGATTTCTACTTCTGTAATAGATTCTCCCGGAGAGGGAACTTTCATTTCTAAAATCATCTTATTAATTTTTTGTCTTTTTAGACGAATTTTTATTAGTTAGTTTTAAATATCTTGTCAATTACACGTTGGTGTCTTCTTTTAAATCTCGCCGATGAACCTGCAGCAGGAACAGCATAAAAAGGCTGTGAAGCTACCTCTAGGTTAACCAATCTAAAGCGTTGAAGCATAAAACTCCAAGCTCCCATATTCTCAGGTTCTTCTTGAGCCCAAACATAATTTTTTACATTTGGATAGTTATCAATTACTTGTTGTAATTTTTCTAAATGTAACGGAAATAATTGCTCAATTCTTACCAAAGCAACATCATTTCTTTCTAAAGAAGTTCGTTCTGCTAATAGATCATAATAAAATTTACCTGTGCAAAATACTAATTTAGTTACATGTTTCGTATCTATGGCGTCGTCAATTACTTCTTGAAAACCTCCTTCAGAAAATTCTTCTAAAGTCGAGGTTGCTAAAGGATGGCGTAATAAACTTTTTGGTGTAAATACAATTAATGGTTTTCTAAAATCGCGTTTCATTTGACGACGCAATAGATGATAGAAATTTGCTGGTGTTGTACAATCTGCTACAATCATATTATCAATTGCGCATAATTGTAAAAAGCGCTCCATACGAGCAGATGAGTGCTCAGAGCCTTGGCCTTCATAACCGTGAGGAAGCAGAACAACAATACCATTTTGCAATTTCCACTTATCTTCAGCAGCCGATAAATATTGGTCGAAAATAATTTGTGCGCCATTGCTAAAATCACCAAACTGGGCTTCCCAAATTGTTAAGGTATTTGGATTTGCCATGGCATAACCATAATCAAAACCAAGCACTCCATATTCAGACAATAAGGAATTATAGATATACATTTTCCCTTGGTTATCGTCTAATTTATTTAATAGGTTAATGCGTTCTTCAGAAATTTCATCACGCAATATGGCGTGTCGATGACTAAATGTTCCACGTTCAACATCTTGACCAGAAATACGAACATCAAAACCTTCTTGAAGCAAACTTCCGTAAGCTAAAGTTTCCCCCATTCCCCAATCAATCTTATTTCTTTCAAAAACCATCTTATTTCTATCCAATAAGATTTTTTCAGCTTTCCTTAAAAATTTTAAACCTTCAGGAACTGTTGAAACTACCTTAGCAATATCTTTTAGCTTTGCTGTTGGATAGGTTGTGTTTTCAGAAATGAGCATTGCGTCTAAATCTCTTCGCGTAAAACCTTCCCAAGCGTCTTGCATAAATTCACGTACTTTAGACGTTTCAACTTTTTTAGATTCTAAGTATTCTTGTTCTAAAAGATTTTTGAATTCTGCGATAGAATTAGTTAAATATGCTGTATCAATAGTACCTTCTTCAATTAATTTTTGTGCATAAATATCTCTTGGATTTTTATGTTTTGCAATTGCTTTATACAATTTTGGTTGCGTAAAACGAGGCTCGTCACCTTCATTATGTCCATATTTTCTGTAGCCTAAAAGGTCAATAAATATGTCGCGTTTGAATTTCATTCTAAAATCTAACGCCATTTCCATAGCGTGAACTACCGCCTCAACATCATCTGCGTTTACATGTAAGACTGGCGATAAGGTAACTTTGGCAACATCAGTACAGTAGGTACTCGAACGTGCGTCTAAATAATTAGTGGTAAATCCAATTTGATTATTAATAACAATATGAATAGTTCCTCCTGTTGTATAACCGTTCAATTTACTCATTTGAGTAACTTCATATACCAAACCTTGACCAGCAATTGCCGCATCTCCGTGTACTATAATTGGTAGTAACTTGGAATTATCTCCATTATATTTTTCGTCAATTTTAGCACGTGCAATTCCTTCAACAATTGGTCCAACCGTTTCTAAATGTGAAGGATTAGGAACTAAATTCATTTTTAGTTCTTTATTATTTTTTAGCGTTTTGGTTGTAGTTAATCCTAAATGGTATTTTACATCACCATCAATATCTTCATCTTCAAAATCTTTCCCTTCAAACTCACTAAATACATCGCGTATTGGTTTTCTAAAAATATTAGTTAAGGTATTTAAACGACCTCTATGTGCCATACCTAAAACAAACTCATCAGCGTCATATACTACTGCGGCATTTCTAATTACAGCACTAATTGCAGGGATTAAAGTTTCACCTCCTTCTAACGAAAATCGTTTTTGACCTACATATTTTGTTTGTAAAAAATTTTCAAATGTAACAGCTTGGGTTAATTTTTTTAAGATGTATTTTTTAGTTTCAGATGAATAGTTTGGGTGATTAGAATTTCTGTGTAATTGTTTCTGAATCCATTTAATCTCTTCTGGATTTCGAATGTACATATATTCAACACCAATAGAATCGCAATAAATAGATTCTAAATGCGCTATAATTTTTTGAAGTGTTGCCTTACCAGTTCCTATCATATTACCGGCATCAAATATTGTATTTAAGTCATTGTTGGATAGACCAAAATTTTCTAACGATAGCGTTGGTGTATAAGTTCTTCGAGCTCTAACAGGATTTGTTTTTGTAAATAAATGGCCTCTAGTTCTATACCCATTTATAAGGTCTATTACTCTGAATTCTTTCAGGACATTTTCAGGAATTGCAGTTTCAGATTCAACCTCTTCTGTTAACGAAAAATTTTCATTCGCAAAATTGTAACCTTGAAAGAAACTTCTCCAACTAGGCTCTACACTGTCAGGATTAATTAAATACTGATCGTACAAATCTGAGATGAAACCTGTATGAGCTGCATTTAAAAATGAATATTTATCCATATTGATATTTAGTAGTCAATGATTTATTTAGTTCTTGCAAAAATACAATTTTTACAATAACAAACATTTCAATTTATTATTTTTTAAGATTATTGTAGAATTATAAAAATTTGTACTGTTTTTATGTGTTTTACTATTTAAAATAGTTGCTTTATCTCATTTTTATAAATTTTTGAAGCATTAATTATCAGGATGTTAGTTTTAAAAGTAGAAAAAAAAGATAAAAGAATGATTTTTTTTAAAAAAAATATTGCAAAAAGTAGAAATCCTTGTATATTTGCACTCGCAAAAGAGAATAAATTCCTCCTTAGCTCAGTTGGTTAGAGCATCTGACTGTTAATAAGAGGGTCCTTGGTTCGAGTCCAAGAGGGGGAGCAACTTTTGTTAAAGCCTTTACAGCAATGTAAAGGCTTTTTACTTTTGCATTCTATGCAATCCTATTTAATGGCTGTCTAATTAAATTCAAAATAGATTGAGTCTGAGAAAAATTGAACTTTAAAAAGATTAAACCCAATAACTAAATTTTAGATTTATTAAAAAAAACTCGGACTATCTAGTCCGAGTTTAAAATTTTATATAGAGTGTAATTAGATTGCCTTTAAATAAATTGGCATCGTATACGTCTCATTCATAATTCCTGGATTTTCAAGTTTTTTGTAATTGATGTTCTTTCTAATAAAATCTTTTATTTCCTTGTTACTTGAGGTAATATTTAGAACTACTATTTCTCCATTTGAATTAAAGGTAAAAGTTAAATACATTTTGTAATCGTCTATTAATTCAAATTTTGCATCGTCTAGCAGTTGAACAATTTGCTCTCTAATGTCAGTATTTGCTTTATTTATTTTTTCTGAAGCAAATAAACTTGTGATACTAAAAAAAAGTACAAATGTTAAAAATTTTAATTTTCTCATGATTTTTGATTTATTATTAATTAATTTCTTGTTAAATAATTTAATTGAATCTGTTACCGAATCTTCTATAATTATTCCATTGTGTTCTTCTAGTCACAGCAGTAGCAATTGGAAGTAATTTCTTATCCGCTGTCATGTTTGTAATATTAGTTGTTTTCATAATTTAAATTTTAATGTCTAATGAATATATAATTAAACTTAGACAAAAGTATACCTTTTTATAAAGCGAAAAGGCTTTTAAATAGCATTTAACCTTTTTTTAACACATCTTCAAAAATTTAACATAAAAAGACTTTATTTTAAACAAAATACACCCTAAGTCATTATTAAATAAATATAATTTAAATTTATAAGCCATAAACAATACTTATGATAATTTGATTCTGTAGTAAAGATGTTAATAGAACATTTGTGTAGTTTAATATAAGTGATATGTTAACTTTATCAATTCTTAATTAGAATAATTCGACAAAACAATAGTAGGGGGCGCAAATTTTGTTAAAGCCTTTATAGCATTGTAAAGGCTTTTTTTATGGGTAACGTTTCAACACATTTTTTGTATATAAGTGTCTATTTACTTCCCTTAATTTACTTCCTAACATACAAAAACTACTTAGAATGGTTTTAAACTAATCCATTTTTAAATAAACGAATTTATTTAGCTTAAATTTATAGCTATGTAATATTTGAAGTAATATATTTAGATATGGATAATAAAGCTAAAAGTAAATCAAAACTTAACTTTGAATTACAAGAACTACAGCAAAAATACGACTCCTTATTACTTTCAGTTGAAACAGGTTTTGAGCAAAGCAAACTTCCAAAAGATGTCCTAAAAGATGTAGCTGAAAAAAAAATAGTTTGTAATGCATATCGTAAAAGCGAGGCGAGGTATTTAGGTTTGTTACAAAATCTTGAGGCTGGAGTGGTGGTTCACGCACCAGATACTTCAGTTTTAATGACCAATTCATTGGCTGAAAAAATCTTAGGATTAACAAGCGATCAAATGAAGGGTAAAGTAGCCATTGATCCATTGTGGAAATTATTGAAAGAAGATACTACTATTTTGCCGTTTGAGGAATATCCTGTTAATCGGATTGCAAAAACTAAAAAATCAATAAAAAATCAAATACTAGGAATTCACCATCCCATTAAAAATTCCATGGTTTGGGCAACTATCAATGGTTTTCCTGTGCTGGATACTAAGGGTGAAATAATAGAAATAGTTATTAGTTTTATTGATATTACCGAACGAAAGTTAGCGGAAAAATCTCTTGCCAAGAGCGAGGAAAACTTAAGGATTACGCTTCATTCTATTGGTGATGGTGTAATTTCTACAGATATAGCGGGTAGGGTTACACACATGAATCCAATTGCAGAAAAGCTTATTGGTTGGAGTTTTGATGACGCTAAGGGAAAGCCCTTAACAAAGATTTTTAACATTATCAATGCCGAAAGTCGTAAAAGAGTTGAAAATCCTGTTGAAAAGGTAATGGAAAATGGTGAAATTGTGGGGCTTGCAAACCATACAGTTTTAGTTTCAAAAAACGGAAGTGAATACCAAATTGCAGACAGCGCTGCTCCTATTAAAAATAAAAATGGTTTGATTAGTGGTGTGGTGTTGGTTTTTTCAGATATTACTGAAAAGTATGCTACAGAAAAACAACTAAAAGAAAGTGAAGAACGATTTAATCTTGCAATGAATGCTTCGAATGATGGTTTATTTGATTGGAATTTAATTACCAACGAAATATACTATTCCCCAGGATGGAAAAAAATGCTAGGATATGAAGATCACGAAATTCCGAATGATTTCTCCATCTGGGAAAAAATAACTGATCCTGAAGGTGTTAAAAAATCATGGGACATGCAGCAACAACTTATTTCAAAACAATTAGACCGTTTTGTAATGGAGTTTAAAATGAAACACAAAAATGGTCATTGGGTTGATATTCTATCACGCGGAGAAGCAATTTTTAATGAATCTGGAGATGCAATAAGAATGGTGGGAACTCATGTTGATATCACCAAACAAAGAAAAGTTGAAAAAGAATTAAAAAAAGCCAAAGAAAAAGCCGAAGAAAGTAAGGAATATCTCGATAATATAATTAACAAAGTTGGCGACCCTTTGTTTGTAAAAGATGAAGAAAGTAGGCTACTTCTTGTAAATGAAGCTTTTTGTAAACTATTTGGTTTAGCTAAAAGTAAAATTATAGGAAAAACACTTGCTGAAGATGTATCACCCGAGGAAAGAGAAAGTTTTTTTAAAATTGACAAACAAGTACTTACCGATGGAATTGAAAATATAAATGAAGAATCTCTTACGGTAAGAGGTGGTGAAACTAGAACAATTTCAACACGTAAAACTCGATTTTCAGATATTAATGGAAAAAAATATTTGGTAGGTGTAATTCGAGATATCACAAGCATAAAGAAAGCTCAATTAGAATTAATCTTGGCAAAACAAAAAGCTGAAGAAAGTGATCGATTAAAATCCTCATTCCTTGCAAATATGAGTCATGAAATTCGTACTCCAATGAACGGTATTTTAGGGTTTTCAGAACTCTTAAAAATACCGAATCTTTCTGGTGAACAGCAACAGAAGTATATAGAGGTTATTGAAAAAAGTGGGAATAGAATGTTAAATATTATCAATGATATTGTTGATATTTCGAAGATAGAAGCTGGTTTGATGAAAATGGACATGAAGGAATCCGATATCAACAGGCAAATAGAATACCTATATACTTTTTTTAAACCAGAAGTTGAAACCAAAGGCATGCAACTTTTCATGAATAACACATTGCCAAAAAATGAAGCTATTGTTGAAACAGACCGTGAAAAATTATTTGCTATTTTAACGAACTTGGTTAAAAATGCTATTAAGTACTCTAACAAAGGTTCTATTGAATTTGGCTATGAAAAAAAAGGAGACTACTTAGAGTTTTATGTGAAAGATACCGGTATTGGGATTCCAATAGACCGACAAGAAGCTATTTTTGAACGGTTTATTCAAGCTGATATAGGAGATAAAATGGCTAGACAAGGAGCTGGGCTTGGTTTGTCTATTACAAAAGCCTATGTAGAAATGCTAGGCGGTAACATATGGTTAGAAAGTGAAGAAGGTGTTGGCTCTACATTTTATTTTACATTACCTTATAACAGGAAAGCAAAAGAAAAGAATATTCCAAAACCTAATGAGATAAATCACAACACTAAAAATGATTTTAAAAATTTAAAAATACTCATTGTTGAGGATGATGAAGCATCAGAAATATTGCTGTCTATATATATTCGTGAGTTTAGCAATGAGATTATCAATGCTAGAACAGGTGTAGAGGCTATTGAAATGTGCAAAAAAAATCCTGATGTTGATTTGGTTTTAATGGATATTCAACTACCTGAAATGAACGGATACGAAACGACACGTAAAATTAGGGAGTTTAACAAAAATGTAATTATAATTGCTCAAACTGCGTATGGATTATCAGGAGATAGAGAAAAATCAATTTCAGCAGGCTGCAATGATTATATGACCAAACCTATTAAAAAAGATAAATTAGAGTCATTCATAGAAAAGTATTTTACGCAAAATTTATAAAGTTTTTAACGCCTATCAATAATTAGATAGGTCAATTATTTATCTGTAGAGATGTTCTAATTCAAATAAGTAATACGTTTTACATTAAAATAAAATTTATAACCTAACTTTAAAAGTAATTTCTAAAGCGTATCAGTAACTTGGAAAGCAAGAAAAAAATATCGGCTCAAATCAGAAACACAACTACTAAAGCTATAAAAAAGCATATAACTTCAAAAAGTAAATGTGGGTTCTACATTCTAATTTACGCTGCCTTATAAATAGCACATTATTTTAGAGGCGATTCATTATAAATCTAATACTATTAACAAAATACAATGGGAAATCTTAAGATATTAATTGTAGAAGACGATGAAGGTTCAAGCCAATTGCTTTCATATATGTTAAATAGTATGTCTAAGGAAATTATAAGCGTTACCAACGGATTTGAAGCCGTTAAAGCATGTAAAAATAATACCGATATCGATTTAATTTTAATGGATATTCAAATGGAAACGTTGAATGGTTATAAAGCAACCGAGCAAATACGAAAATTTAATAAAAACGTAATTATTATTGCTCAAACTGCTTTGGCATTGCCTGGCGACAGGGAAAAGTCAATTTTAGCTGGTTGTGATGATTATATTACAAAGCCCATTCATAAAAACGACTTGGTAAAGTTAATTCGTGAGTATTTATAAACTGTTGCCTTCAAACAAGTAATCACAATGTGTTTACATAGTGATTGAGATTCAATTCTTGCGATTTATAGAGCAAATATTACAATCATTTTTTGCTAAAGCCCTACTATAAAGTTCATTTTAGGGCAACTTCATTTTTTTAAGGATTATTACATATTATAATTTAAGATATTATAAAACAAGTAGTTAGGTAATAATTTTTGCACTTTTTTAAATTTCTTCAGTGATTAATTATGTAACAAATATGACAAATGTCATCCTTATTTAAAATAATTCTAAATAAGCTTGTTTAGAATTATTCTTGATAGTACTTTTGTTCTTATTTAAAATGAATCTAAATAACAGAACAATGAAATATATTTATCTATTCACTTTTATGTGTATTACAACAGTAACTTTTGCTCAATCTAGTGCGAATAATCAATCGATAGATTCGCTTCAAAAATTAGATGAGGTTTTTATCAAAGCCAATAGAATTTTCGGGAATAAATTTGTGGCAAGTCACAGAACCGGATCAGCTTATTATATTTCAAAAGCTGAACTTGGAAAGTTTTCTAATATGGATATCAACCGAGTATTAAGTCAGGTTCCCGGTGTAAATTACTATGAAGAAGATGGTTTTGGGTTACGACCAAATATAAGTTTACGTGGTACCTCACCACAGCGAAGTGCAAAAATTACCTTAATGGAAGATGGTGTTCTTATTGCACCGGCACCTTATAGTGCGCCAGCAGCTTACTATTTTCCTTCCGTAGCTAGAATGCAAGCAGTAGAAATATTGAAAGGAAGTAGTCAAGTGCAATACGGACCTTTTACCACCGGTGGCGCTATTAATTTTGTTTCTTCTGAAATTCCATCATCTTTAAGTGGTGTATTTAATTCTTCGTATGGAACCTATCAATCAGGAAAAGTATATACTAAAGTAGGAAATCAGCACCAGCGTTTGGGCTATGTGGTAGAGTACTTAAATATGAATTCAGATGGATTTAAAGAATTAGGAAACAATGAAAATACCGGATTCGATATTAATGAAGTGGTAACCAAATTAAGTTATCGTTCAAAAGCAGCAGCCAAATTACCGCAATCAATTGAATTTAAATTTCAATATTACGATGAAGCTTCAAATGAAACGTATGTTGGGTTAACAAAAAACGATTTTGATACGACACCATTTATGCGTTATGAGGGTTCACAAATTGATAATATGCAAGCAGAGCACTTTCAATACATGGCGACACATATTCTAGGATTGTCTGACCGCATAAAACTTGTTACGAATGCCTATTTTAACGAATTTCAACGCAATTGGTATAAGTTAGATGATGTAATACAAAATGGCGAGAAAGTTGGTATTGCCTCCGTAATTAACAACTATCCAATGTATCCAGAACATTATGATATTGTAGCTGGAAATTTAAATTCAGGGAATGATGCCCTACTAGTAAAAGCAAATAACCGAGTGTATACCTCTATAGGAATCCAAACAAAGTTTGATATGCATTGGTTTGGTAAGCAAAATACGTTTCATGACTTAGAAATTGGGGTACGTTTTCATTATGATGAAGAGGATCGTTTTCAGTGGGAAGATGGTTATTCCATAACTAATGGCGGCATGGTACAAACATCAAATGGTATAAAAGGTGACCAAGGAAATAGAATTACCAGTGCCAACGCTTTTGCATCTTATATAACCTATAAGTTTAAAAAAGATAATATAACCATTACTCCAGGTGCTCGTTATGAAAACATACGTTTACAGTCAAGAGATTTTGGTTCTGGCAATGCTACTAGAGATAACAGCGGACTTTCTATGGTAGAAAACAATGTAAATGTGTTTATCCCTGGTATTGGGTTTAACATTGAATTTAGCAAGCAGCTATCACTATTTGGAGGTGTACATAAAGGGTTTTCACCTCCTGGAACTTCAGAAGGGGAAAAACCAGAATTAAGTGTGAACTATGAGCTAGGTAGCCGTTTTAATTATCAAGGTATTCGAGGAGAGTTTACGGGGTTTATGAACGATTATAGCAATTTATTGGGGAACGACTTAGCAGCTACAGGAGGTACAGGAACACTCGACCAATTTAATGCAGGTGAAGTATTGGTGAGCGGTTTTGAATTGTTACTAAATGTTGATGCATTACCTAAGACTAGTAAAGTAAAACTTCCTTTAACATTTACTTATACCTATACCAATGCAGTATTTTCAAATAATTTTGAGAGTAATGAAAGTATTTGGGGAGAAATACAAGAGGGAGATGCAGTGCCATATATTGCGCCACACCAGTTTAACATTACCTCGAGTTTACAATTTGAGCATGTTGAATTAAATACGAATGTAAGATACAATGGCGCCTTTAATACCCAAACGAGTGCTGGTGGGAATGCTAATGTTAATGAATTACCTTCAAATGTGATTGTTGATGTAACCGGAAAATATAGGTTGAGTAATTCTCTTAAGCTCACAACTCAAATTATCAATCTTTTTGATAGAGTTTATGCTGTATCAAGAGTTCCAGCTGGCTGGAGACCAGGTCATCCTTTTGGTATTTTTGGAGGCTTTGAAGTCGTATTTTAGTGCTATCAGTAGAATAAGTTATTTGATTGTAAAAATAGTACGTATTTGTAAAAAATAATCTACGATAATGCCTTAGGTATTTATTGTTTTAGTACATTTGCTTCCCCTATATTTTAAACCCACGAAGTAATAAACAAATTTAAGATTGATTTTAACAACATCATTTATAGTATAGTTATATGAGAATTAACGTATTTTTATGTCTTTTTTTAATTTCATCAACCTTGTTTGGTCAAGAAATTGGGAGTGCTAAAAATGGAAGTCATTCTATAAAACTTTTGAAGTCAGATAACTTATTTTCTTTTGTATATTCAGATATTAATTGTGAAACTCAAACAACACAAAATTCATTTTATTTTAAAAATAAGGAGACTGTTTATGCTCTTATAATGGATGGTTTTAAGAATGTAAATAATCATCAAATGATTATTCAAGCCAATAATGATACGATTGTAAAGTTTGAATTTTCAAATATTAAGGGTCAAAAAATGGTAAAAATTAGGCAAAATAATTTGCCTAGTAATACATTTGGGTCTAGTACTTTTTTTTCCAAAGAAGAAATACACCAACTTTTTGGGAATCCTTAAAATTTAGTTCTTTTTTCTAAACCTCACATGAATTACCCATACAATTTGGTTTTTCTGAAGGTTTCTTTAGTAGTTTTAATAGAATAGCTACATCGTATAATTTACAACCAACACAAATGCCAAAAGCCGTTTCTACATAAAGTAGTATAATACAAATAACACATAATAAGCATACAGGATCAAAATAAGTTGGGTCGTTAATTAGAAAAAGAGAAAGGGTCCAAATAATTGCTGATAAAACAAGTCCTAAGCTCCAAGCAAATTTCTTTTGAATAGCTCCAATTGGCAATGGTGATTGTTTATAGATAATGACTTTCGCAAGGAGCATTGTTGGTGCATATGTTGGGTTTATAAAAATTCCAATCACAAAATTTAAAAATAGAAACCCTGAAATAAAAGGAATGATTGTGTATTTATTTAAAATGAAACCATTTATAGCTGCTATAACACCTAATAAAAGCATAATTCCTGCACTTGCCCTCAACTGTCTTTCATCTAAAACTTTGTAATTGTGGTATTTAGTATATTCTCCAAAACTAATTATTCCCATTGATTTTTGTTTTATTTTGTTCTGTTTGCGAAGATAGTTCTTTCATAGAAATAAATTTTTTAGTTTAATGACATTTATCATTATTTATAAGGGAAATACGTATTACTTTTACCAAACTTATTCATTGCTTTTCTATAAGTAATGAGTTTTTGATTTTTTTAGTTAGTAGTAAAAAAGGGAGCCTTAACAGCTCCCTTTTTTAATAAAAGGCTTCATAGTTCAAGGGATAGAACAAAAGTTTCCTAAACTTTAGATCCAGGTTCGAATCCTGGTGAAGTCACAACAATTATCTCTTTAATTTTTCGTTAATTTATTGAGTGTAATAACTTATATTTGAAATGGTTAAGATTGTTTCTTTACAAAAATTTAATTTTAATAATGAAAATTGAAAAAGAAATATTAGAACAAACCACTAAGTGTAAAAAAGAATTTAGTTGTTTAAAAAATCTTAGCAGTTGTTGTAATGTTACAAATTGAGTAAATAATAAAGTTCACATTGTAAATTATACTTCAAAAATTTATTGTGGTTATAAAATGGCTTTTGGTTATTCTGATATATGCACTTGCCCTTTGAGAAAAGTAATATTTAATAAGTACGCCATATAGTACTTTTAATAAATTAAAAATAAACTCTAAAAGTAAGGTTAGGAGTTATTCCAATTGAAGTATTATTGGTAACATCTATCGAGTTCTCTGTGTTTACTTCATAATACGTATTTAATGTATTTTTAGTATCTAAAAAGTTTAATATTGAAATTCCAGCCATTCCATTCACTTTTTTACTTAATTTAAAATTATAAGTTGATGAAATATCGGCTCTAAAATAATTGGGTAAACGTTCACTATTAGGTTGGTTATAACTTATAGAGCTACTAATTCCATTGTTAGTAACAGCATTATTGCTAGTTGGTGTAGTGTGTGGTTTTCCTGTTCGCCAATTTAAACCTAAAGCAACATCAATATTATTTAATGTAAGGGTGTTTCCAAAAGAAATGCTATGCGTAATATCTAAATTATTAGGAAAAACTGCAGGTGTAAGCTCTTTAAACTCATAGTCGTTTATATTATAAGTGTAGCCAACCCAAATACTAAAATTTTCAGTTTTTTTATTTGCTAAAAACTCAATTCCTTTTGAAATATAACTTCCTGAAGTTTTAATATGTTGATTTTGATTTTGAAACCCTTGATTTGCTGTAGTAATTCCATCAACAAATTTGTAAAACCCTTCAACATCAACAAAAAAGTTGTTCTTCTTGTAATTGATACCTGCAGATGCCTGTTTGCTTTTTATAATTGGAATTTCATTATTGTCAGCTAAAGTCCATCTATTGTTTTCAACACCTAAAAAATCTTCTTGTAAATCTATAATCTGTGTGGCATTTTGACTTTTAAATTCTCCAGCAATTTTAAATGAAATGTTAGAACTAATTTTATGTAATGCTTGTACTCTTGGTTCAATTATAAAGTTGTTAAATTTTTCAAGGTAATTTACCCTAAAGCCAGCATTGATAAATGTTTTATTATTGTTAGAGAAGGCATTTATTTCGCTATAAACAGCATGATTTCTAATAACATTTTTTATGGTTCTAATAAATAATGGAAGATTTACATCTTCAGAGTTTGTAATTCCTAATTCATAATAATGATAACCGTTTAATAGTTGAATATTCTTATTAAATTTATAATAAGTATTCAATTTTATACCTGTTTCTAAAACTTCATTTATCTGTATTAATCGTTGGTCATTTAATAATGTAAAATTTTCTGCATGAACATTATATTTGGTATAATAGGTATGAAATAAGGTTCTAAAATTGGAACTCCATTGATTTGTACTATGTAAACCAACAGCTACATTACTTTGTTCTAACTCACTAGTTTTAGAATCTGAAATAGTTTCAGATTGTAAAAATTCATCAAAATGAAGCTGATTATCTACTTTTAAATAACTAAGCCTTAATTTATGATTTTTATTAAAGTTATATAAAATCTTAAAACTATAATCGAAAAAATTAAAGGTAGAGTTATTACTGATGTTATTTTCATCAAGCCCAGCATTTGAAGCTGTAATTTTAGAATCTTGAAATGTTTTTTTATAATATTGTTCAAAAGTAGGCGTATTTATTATGTCAGTAATTGCTCTTCTTCCTGTAAATTGAAATCCAATATTGTTTGAAATTGAGATATGCGCAAAAGCATCTGCACTTAATAAATTAAACCCACCGCCACCAAAAGGTTTTTTGCTAATTTCATTAATAGATTCAATATTTATAGTACCAGAAACTCCGTCATTATATTGAGCGCTTGTACCGTTTTTAGTAAGCGTTACTTTATCTGTTAAATAAGGGTTAAATGCAGAGATTAATCCAAAAAAATGTCCAGAATGATACATTCTAATATCATCCCAAAGCAATAAGTTCTGGTCGTTTGAACCTCCTCTAATATTAATATTTGAAATGGTTTCATTAATACTGCTTATGCCAGGAATTGCTTGTATTTTTTGTAAAATATCAGGCTCAATTAAACCAGGTAAAATCCCCGAATTTAAAACATCAATTGTTATAGTGTTATTAGTGGTTATTGTAATTCCAGATGTTAAGTAATTATTTAAAATTACTTCATTTAGCATTTCAACTTTTTGAGTATTATTAATTGTTAAACAGTTGCTTTTTGAAAGAAAATCGTTAGAATTTAAGTAGATAGTTGGGTAGGACAAATGACTTATAGTAATAATTTGATTTGCTGTAACGTTGTCTAGTTCAAAATAGCCATCAATTGCTGAAATGGAATTTCGGTTTAATACAGCTACTGAAACTCCTTCAATAGGTATTTTTAAGTTAATATCAACTAAATAACCACAAATTAAATTTTTCTTAATTGGTTTATTAATTAATATGTTGGTTGGTGTCAAATAGATGAAAGATAGCTGTGTTTTGGATTTTAAATAGTTTATGGTTTCTTTTAAAGACAAGCCTTTAATGTTTGGAACTATTTTTATTTCTTCAATTATTTTATTTGCATAAGTGAACGAAACTGAATATTGTTTTTCAACACTTGTAAGCACCTCAAAAAGAGTTATTTTTTTTGTTTCTAAATCTTGAGAATTAGCATGAAAGGAAAAAAAATAACAACTTAAAACTAAAAAATATGTACTTACTTTAAATTTCATTGCATAGTAATACTCACTTTGTTTTTAGTTAAGATGGTGTAATTTAAATTCAGCGGTATGCAAATGGCTTTTAAAGCTGTTTCTAAATTAGAATGTGTAAAAGTTCCTGTGAAAAGTGTATTTTTTAAGGCTTTATCATAAGTAACTTCTATATTGTATTGTCTTTCAAGTTCTTTAATAATGTAGCTATAAGGCACACTTGCAAATGAGCTGTTATTTTTTAACCAAGAAGGATTTGTTCCTGTTATAGAATTAGAAAATTCAGTGTTTGAGTTTAATACTTTAAAAGAAGTGCCAGCAGGTAATTTTATGGTTTCGTTATTGTAATTTACACTTACCAAACCCTCATAACAAAAAACTTCAAAATAAGCATCTCTTACTTGAACATTAAATTGTGTTCCCAATACACTAACTGAACCTAAATTGGTATTTAC